>NZ_AQOJ01000967.1:0-2692 GCF_000364685.1 Xanthomonas sp. SHU 166 | reverse complement strand
TGCCCGCGCTCAGCAGCCACGCCAGCAGCGCGCAGGCCAGTGCGGCCAGCCCGGCGCGCGCGGCCACCGCGCGCAGTGCGCCCGGTTCGGTGCGGCCCCAGCGCAGGTACGGACCGAACGGCAACAGCAGCACCACCGGCAGCATCAGCAGCGGGAACAGCAGGCCGAAGTAGGGCGGCCCGACCGAGATCTTGCCCAGCCGCAGCGCATCGCCGAGCAGCGGGAACAGCGTGCCCAGCAGCACCATCGCCGCGGCTACGCTGAGCATCAGGTTGCCGACCAGAATCGCGGTCTCCCGCGACAGCGCGGCGAACGGCTTGCCCGCGGCCAGACGTGGCGCGCGCAGTGCGTACAGCAGCAGCGAGCCGCCGACCACCAGCACCAGGAAGCCGAGGATGTACAGGCCGCGGCGCGGGTCGGCGGCGAAGGCGTGTACCGAGGTCAGCACGCCCGAGCGCACCAGGAAGGTGCCCAGCAACGACAGCGAGAACGCCAGGATCGACAGCAGCAGGGTCCAGGCGCCGAGCGCGCCGCGCTTCTCGGTGACCGCCTGGGTGTGGATCAGCGCCGCGCCGACCAGCCACGGCATGAAGCTGGCGTTCTCCACCGGATCCCAGAACCACCAGCCGCCCCAGCCCAACTCGGCATAGGCCCACCAGCTGCCGGCGACGATGCCGGCGCTGAGGAAGCCCCAGGCGACATTGGTCCACGGCCGCGCCCAGCGCACCCAGGCCTGCTGCTGTTCGCCGCCGAGCAGGGCGGCGATGGCGAAGGCGAAGGCCACCGAGAAGCCGACATAGCCGGTGTACAGCACCGGTGGATGCAGCACCATGCCCGGGTCCTGCAGCACCGGATTGAGCTCGTTGCCGTCGCGCGGCATCGGCGACAGCCGTACGAACGGGTTGGAGGTGAACAGGACGAAGGCCAGGAAGCCGCTGGAGATCAGCCCGAGCACGCCGAGTACGCGCGCGGCGAACGCCTCCGGCAAGTGCCGGCCGCTGCGCGCCAGCGCCACCGTCCACAGGTTGAGGATGGCGATCCACAGCAGCAGCGAGCCTTCGTGCGCGCCCCACACCGCGGCCAGTCGATAGTACCAGGGCTGCGCCAGGTTGGCGTTGGCGGCGACGTAGCGCACCGAGAAATCCAGCTGCAGCAACACGTAGCCGAGCAGGCCGAAGGCCAGCCAGGCGAAGCCGGCCTGGGCGTAGGCGGCCGGCCGCGCCACCGCCATCCAGGCGCGCTGGCCGCGCCAAGCGCCGAGCAGCGGCAATACGGCCTGCACCAATGCCAGCAGCAGGGCCAGGATCAGCGCGCACTGGCCGAGTTCGGCGCTCATCGCGCGGCGCTCCCGGCGCGGTGGGGCACGATCGGCCTCATGGCCGTGCCGTCGCTGCAGCGGCTGCCGCAGTGTTGCCGACGTGGGCGCGCTCGGCATGCGCCTGCGCCATTGCGTCCTTCAGTTCCTGCGGCATGTAGGTCTCGTCGTGCTTGGCCAGCACTTCGGTGGCGACGAAGCGCGCGCCCTGCATCGAGCCGGTGGCGATCACCGCCTGGTTGTCGCGGAACAGGTCGGGCAGGATGCCGGTGTAGGCCACGGCGGTGGCGCCGGCCTTGTCGATCACGGTGAACTGCACCTGCAGCGCATCGGCACTGCGCGTGATCGAGCCGGCCTTGACCATGCCGCCGAGCCGGAACACCCGGTAGTCCCTGGCCGCGCCGGCCTGCACCTGGCTGGGCGTGAACAGGTAGCTGACGTTGTGCTGCAGGGCCAGCACGAACAGGCCGGTGGCCAGCGCCGCGGCGCCGAGCAACAGCAGCACCAGCAGCAGGCGGCGCTTACGGGTGGGATGCATTGCGCGCTCCGTTGGTCGCAACGTTGCCGCGGGCACGGCGTGCCTGTTCGCGCGCCACTTGCGCACGGATGTCGGCGAGCAGGCGGCGCTGGCGGCGGCGCGGCAGCACGCTGTCCAGAATCAGCACCAGCAAGGCCAGTGCGTACGCGCTCCACACGTAGACGGCGTAGCCGCCCATCGCCCAGAACCCGCTCATGCCGCGTGTTCCGCGGGCAGCGGCACGACATCGGCGGGCGTCGCCGGCACCGGCGCGGCCTGCAGCGCGATCGCACGCACCCAGGCCTTGCCGCGCTCCAGCGCCAGCAAGTCGCTGCGCATGCGCCCGCACAGGCTGGCGACGTAGTAGCACTTGCTGGCGACCACGCCGGTCAGCAGCGGCCACAGCATCGACAGCGGCATCTTCGACGGGCCCAGCACGCGCACCGTGGAACCCTGGTGCAAGGTGTTCCACCACACCACCGAGTAATGCACGATCGGCAGGTTGATCAGCCCGACCAGCGCCAGCAGCGCGGCGGCGCGCGCGCCCTGGCGCGGATCGTCGATGGCACGGTGCAGGCCGATCACGCCCAGGTACAGGAACAGCAGCACCAGTTCCGAGGTCAGCCGCGCGTCCCAGGTCCACCAGGTGCCCCACATCGGCCGGCCCCACAGCGAGCCGGTGCACAGGGTGACGAAGGTGAAGGCCGCGCCGATCGGCGCCGAGGCCATGCAGGCGATTTCCGCCAGTTTCACCCGCCACACCAGCGCGACCAGGCCGGCCAGGCCCATCGCGGCGTAGACGAACAGGCTCATCCACGCGCACGGCACGTGCACGAAAATGATGCGGTAGGCGTCGTGCT
>NZ_AQOJ01000966.1:0-1158 GCF_000364685.1 Xanthomonas sp. SHU 166 | reverse complement strand
GCTGGTGCGCAGCAGCAGCTCGTGCACGCTGCGCGCGTCCAGTTGCGGGGCCAGTGCCAGCAGCAGCGCGACCACGCCGCTGACGTGGGCAGTGGCCATCGACGAGCCGGAAGTGAAGTCGTAGCCGCCGTTGGGCTGGGTGGTGAGGATGTCCTCGCCCGGCGCGCTGAGCACGCCCGCCGGCGCCGGGGCGGCGGCACTGCTGCGCACCACGATCACCCCGGGAATGCCGTCGGGAAACCCGTCCAGGCGGCCGTTGGGCGGCATCGCCGCGACCACGATGCGGCCCTCGCGCAGCAGCTGTTCCAAGAGCTTGCGCAGCAGCGGGTCGGCCGGGCCGCCGAGGCTGAGGTTGATGATGCGGGTGCGGGTGTCGCCGATCGCCGCCAGCGCCTTGGCCAGGGTGAAGGAGTTGCAGCCGGCGCCGGCGCCGGGGCGCTGCGGATACCAGCAGGCCTTGTACACGTCGAGCATCGCCTTCGGCGCGATGCCGACGATGCCCAGGTGGTTGTTGCTGCCGGCGGCGATGATGCCGGCGACCTCGGTGCCGTGGTGGTCGCGGTTGAACGCGCCCGGGTCGGCGGCGACCAGGTCGCGGGTGTTGCGCAGGCGCCCGCGCAGGTCCGGGTGCGCGGTGTCCACGCCGGTGTCGACGATCGCCACGTCCACGCCCTGGCCCTGGCTCAGCGCCTGCGCGGTGGCCGCGTTGGTGGCGGCGAAGCCGCGCTGCATGTCCACGTAGGGATCGTTGTAGCGCAGCGGCTGCGCCGGTGCGGCCGCAGCCTGGCTGTCGGTCGAATAGGTGCCGAAGTCCTGCAGCGGCTGCGACAGCGCCACCCGGTCGTCCTTGGCCAGTTGCGCCAGCAGCGCGGCGCGGTCGCTGCCCGGCGCCGGCTCCAGCACCACGCAGTACAGCCCCAGCGCCTTGATCGGCCAGCCGGCGACCTGGCGCAGGCCGTAGCGCTTGTTCAGCGCGTCCAGGGTGGCGACCGCCTGGGTGCCGGCGCCGTAGTAGCGGGCAGAGGCGTAGCCGAGCAGGTTGGAGCCGGCGTGGCGGCTCGGCGCGGCCATCGGGTTGGCCACGGCGAGGACGATCTGGCGCTGGCTGTCCAGCGCCGGCGACGGATCCAGGCTGGGCGCCTTGGCGTTCGTCGCGGG
>NZ_AQOJ01000965.1:0-574 GCF_000364685.1 Xanthomonas sp. SHU 166 | reverse complement strand
GACGCCCAGACCCGGCCACGGCGGCCACGGCCGCCGGTCTGGCGCTCGGCCATCAGGACCTCGCTGCCCTGCGCCGGCGCCGGCCGCTGCAGCAGGGTGGTATTGCTGGAGACCAGGCTCCAGGCGATCTCCAGCCCGGCCAGCTCGGCGCCCGCCGGCCCGCTCAGTCCGGCCCGGATCGCCGCGGCGTCGAGCAGTTCCAGCGGCCGTGCCAGGCCATAGCCTTCGCCGGCCCGGCCCTCGATCTCCACCCCGGCCGCGCGCAGCGCCTGAATGCGCTTCCACACGGCCGCCCGGGTCAGCCCGCAGGCACGCGCCAGGGCATCGCCGGACAGGGGCCCCTTGCTGAGCCTGGCCAACAGTTCGCGCTCGTCCAACGCCGGTTCCATCGCCTCGTTCCGCCCCTGGGCGTGCAGTGGCGCGCCCTCGTGAACCGAAAAGTATGCGGCAACGCCCTCCGGGCGCCCAGGGCCGGGGCCCTGCACGGGGTGAAAACCGCGTTAGAATCGGGATTCACCGCCGCTCGCCTTGGATGCCGACGATGCGCCGTTCCCTGCCCTGCCTGCTCCTGTTG
>NZ_AQOJ01000964.1:0-4487 GCF_000364685.1 Xanthomonas sp. SHU 166 | reverse complement strand
CTGCCACTCGCCGCCGCCCACGCGTCCAACGTGCTGGCGGAGAAGCCGCACACCGACTGCACCTACGGCGACGCGGCCGATGCCGACAGCACGCCGACGCGCCCGCCCGCGGCGCTGCATGCGCCCGCCGCCACCGGCAAGCCGGCTTCGACCACCACGGGCGGCGGCAGCGACAGCGACCTGGTGCCGCGCATGCGCATGCCGAAGTGGCACAGCTTCCTGCCGGGGATGTTCCGCTGATTCCACGCTGGCTGCGCGGGCTGTGGTCGAAACCCGCCGCCATCGATGACCCTACCTGGCAGGCCGTGCGCCGCGACTGCGCCTGGGTCGCCGCCCTGGATGCGCCGCGCGAACAGCGCCTGCGTACGCTGGCCAGCGAATTCCTGCATCGCAAGACCATCTCGCCGCTGGGCGGCCTGCAGCTGGATGCCCGGCAGTGCGGCCTGCTCGCCGCACTGTGCTGTCTGCCGCTGCTGGAGTATGGCATCGAGGGCATGCGCGGCTGGTCGCAATTGCTGGTCTACCCGGACGCGTTCCGCGTGCAGCGCAGCCATGTAGACGCGGCCGGCGTGCTGCACGAGTGGGAAGACGAACTGATCGGCGAATCCTGGGACAGCGGCCCGTTGATCCTGTCCTGGGCCGACGTGCAGGCCGACCTGGACGATCCACGTGCCGGCTACTGCGTAGCGGTGCACGAGATGGCGCACAAGCTCGACGTGCTCGACGGCGCCCTGGACGGCACGCCGCTGCTGCCGCGTACGTGGCAACGGCAATGGGCCGACGATTTCCAGCGCAGCTACGACACCTTCTGCGCGCGCGTGGACCGCGGCCGCGCCAGCGAGATCGACGCCTACGCCGCCGAAGCGCCGGAAGAATTCTTCGCGGTGGTCAGCGAATATCACTTTTCCGCCCCAGAGCGGCTGCAACGCGAGATGCCGGAAGTGGCGGCGCATCTGGCGCGGTTCTATGGTCGCTCTCCGTTTGCCGCGGACTGAGCGGCCATCGAGTCTTGAGGCATCGCTTCAAGACGTCGCCGCGATGAACGCGACAAAGCATGCGGTACGGGGAGTCGAGCGCGTCACGCGTCGGGACTGAAGTCCCTCCCACAGTGCACCCGCCGGGCGCCAGGTGCCGGGTATGAGCGGCTTCCGCCGCGATGGGGCGTTCCGGTACCTGTCGCGGCTGAAGCCGCTCGTACAGGACATCTCCCGAATCCCTCCATCGCGGAAAACGCATCACACCAACTTCAAATCCCGCGCATGCGCCTGCGGAAACACCTTCTGCAGTTGCGTCGGCGACAGGCTCCACATGCGGCCGAGCAGGCCAGCGAACATGTCGCGGTAGTTGGTCAGCACCGGGTAGTCGCGGTCCTGGAACAGCTTGTCCTTGCTCACCGCCACCTGCTCGCCGGCGATGCGGCCGCCGTTGACCCCGCCGCCCAGCACCCAGTACGTGGTGCCGTGGCCGTGGTCGGTGCCCTTGTCGCCGTTCTCGCGGAAGGTGCGGCCGAACTCGGACAGCACCACCACCACCGTATTGCGCCACTCCGGTCCCAGCGCCTCGGCATAGGCCGACAGCCCCTCGGACAGGTTGGCCAGGTTGTTGGCCAGCGCGCCGTCGGTGCTGCCCTGGTTGACGTGCGTGTCCCAGCCGCCGACATCGACGAAGCCGAGCCGGTAGCGCTCGCGCATCAGCGTGGCGATGCGGCGGGTCTCGTCGGCGAAGGTGCGCGCGCTGGCGGCGCCGCGGTTGGCCTGCTGCATCTCGTCGCGCAGGGCCTGCGAGACCTGCTGGCGCAGCGCCAGGCCGTCGTGCGCGGCACTGGCCAACTGGGTGCCGTGGTACATGCCGGCGAGGATGTCGGCCTGGCGCTGGTCGAAGGCCGGGGTCGGATTGCGCTTGAGCGAGAGATTGGGAATGTCGCCGCCGCCCTGGAAACTCAGCGGCAGCGAGTCGGTGAAGGCGATCGACGGCGTGCCGGTGGCCACCTGCGACAGCCGCGCCAGGAAGCCGGTGCGGTAGTCGCTGCGCTGCCCGGCCGGTTGCCCGGCCTCGATGCTGTCCTGGGTCTCGAAGTGGCTGCGCGACAGGTCGTCGGTGCCGGCGAAAGGCACAAAGGCCAGCTGCTTGTCGTTCCACAGCGGCATCAGCGTGTCGCGCAGCCGTGGGTTCAGGCCCCACTGCGTGTCCAGCGCGATGGCGCTGTTCGGATTGGTCGGATCCGGCCTGGCGATGGCCAGGCTCGGCCGCGAGGCGTAGTAGAAATCGCTCGCGTACGGGACCAGCAGGTTGTTGCAGTCGTAGCCGCCGCGCAGGAATACCACCAACAAACGCGGCGACGGCGCCGGTGCGGCGAACAGGCGCCCGGCGAACGGCAGGCTGGCCGCAGCGGCGGCGGACGCGAGCAAGAAGCGGCGACGGTGCATGGCGGAACTCCGGGCGGCGAAGGCCGCAGTCAGCGGTAATTGAAGTCGGGGGACGCCAGCAGGTAGCCGTTCCACTCCTGCTGCGAGCGCGCCTGCGCCAGCGCCTGGCGTGTGGCATCGCTTAGTTGCGGCTCGATCGCGTGGTAGTACAGCGGCGTGCTCAGTTGCGGGAAGCCGCCGCGCTGCTGCCCCTCGACGGTGAACAGCTGGGTGTTGCCGTTGCCGATCGCACGCGCGATCTCGAAGCGCTGCGCCATTTGCCCGGAACTGTTCCAGGCACTGGACTGCAGCGACCAGCCATCGGGCGTGATGCGTCCGAAGCTCGGCTCGCCCATCTGGTTCAACCAGCCCAGCAACGGCTGCGGATTGACGATGGTCTGCCCGTCGTAGGCCAGGCGCAGCGCCGAGACCAGGAAGCGGTACGGATCCTTGAACTTGTGCGGCGCGCCGGCCGCCATCTCCGGTGCGGTGAACATCACCTGCAGCACCGCCGCGATGTCGCCGTCGCTGCGCTGGAACGTGCGCGCCATCTTCTCCACCAGCGCCGGCGGCGGATCGTCGGCGACGAAGTACTCGGCCAATTGCCGCGAGATGAAATGCGCGCATGCCGGCTGGCGCACGATCAGTTGCACCGCGCGCTCGACCTCGTCGAAGCCGCCGCCGGCGATGCGCTGGCCGAGTAGAGTCTTGTCGCCGGGTTCGTGCCGCGCCGGATTGAACTCGAACGCGCCACGGCGCACATACTGCGCCTGCAGCGCCGGCGGCAGCTTCGGCGGGCCGTCGCGGTCGACCGGCGCGATGCCGACGCCGGTCAGGATCAGCGCCAGTTGCTGCACGTCCTTCTGCGTGTAGCCGGCATCGACGCCGAGGGTGTGCAGCTCCATCAACTCGCGCGCGTAGTTCTCGTTGACCTTGCCTTTGGCGTTCTGCGCGTTATCCAGGTACTCCAGCATCGCCGGACTCTCCAGCGTCGCCATCACCAGGTCGGAGAACTTGCCCAGCGCGTGCGGGCGGATCGCGTTGTCGGCGTAGTCGGCCACGGTCCAGTGCAGGCGACCCTTGTCGGCGAACACGCTGAAATGGTTGAGCCAGAACCACACCATCTGCTCGCGCAGCTGGTCGGGCGCGTAGATGGAACGCAGCAGCTGCGCCTGGCGTGCCTGGTTCAGCAGCAGATCGCCGCGCTGCTGCGCGGCCTTCTTCGCAGCGACCTTGGCATCGCCATCCGGCATCGCCTTGATCGCCTGCTGTGCGGCGGCCTGCTGCTTGAGCAGTTCCTGGACCGGCGTGTGCAGCGCGGCGTAGCCGTCCAGTTGCGCGCGCACCGGCGCCGGCAGGGCGGCATCGCCACCGTCGGCCTGCAATTGCTCGCGCAGGAAGCGCTTGCGGCCATCGCGCTCGAACTGCGCCACGCTGGCGCTGTCCAGGCCGGTGGTCATCGATTGCAGCCAGCGCGCATCGTCGCGCTTGAGCACCTTGTCGGTGGCAGCGATGGCGCCGACGGTGAACAGCACCAGCAGCAACGACAGCAGCAACCGCTGGGTATTGCGCAGCGCGCGCCGGCCGCGCACGCGCAGACGCGTTGCTGCAGGACGATGCCGGGATGCGGACATGCGGGGCTCCTGGACGAAAAGCGGCGTGAAGACCGGCGCAGTATCGCCAGCTGCGCGCCGGTCGCGTTAAGCCTCTGTCGGAAACCTCCCGGTCATTTGCACGGGATTCACCTGCTGCTGCACTGCAGCGGCGCGGGCAGCGACTCGATTGGCGCGGGTCGTCGCTGCGCAGCGGGATGCCGGTCCCAGACCAGCACAGGGGCGTGTTGTCGGGCTTACAACCCCGGCGGCAAGGTGACCAGGAAGCGCGCCCCGCCCAGTTCCTCGGAGCGGCTGACCTGCAGCTCGCCGCGGTAGCCCTTGACCAGGTCCTGCACGATCGCCAGGCCGATGCCGTGGCCATGCACGCGCTCGTCGCCGCGCACGCCGCGCTGCAGGATGTGGGCGACCTCTTCCGGCGCGATGCCGGGGCCGTCGTCCTCCACCGCGATGATCAGGCCGGCGCGGC
>NZ_AQOJ01000963.1:0-6345 GCF_000364685.1 Xanthomonas sp. SHU 166 | reverse complement strand
GGCTGCCGGCTGCCGGCTCCGGGCGCACGCTCAGCAACACCCGCCGGCGCGCCCACTTGAAGGCGTTCTCCAGCAGATTGCCGAGCAGTTCCTGCAGGTCGCCGGGCTCGCCGTGGAAGCGCGCGCTCGGCTCGATGTCGAACTCGCACAGCACGCCCTTGGCGGCATAGACCTTCTCCAGGCCACGTACGATCTCCTCGGCATTGGGCTCGATCGGCAATGGCGCGGCGAACAGCTTGTGGCCGCTGGAGGCGGCGCGCGCCAGCTGGTAGGACACCAGGTTGTTCATGCGCCGTAGCTGCACGTCCAACTCTTCGCGCAACTCCGGCCCCTGCGCACCGCTGTCGAGCTGGGTGCGCAATACCGCCAGCGGCGTCTTCAGGCTGTGCGCCAGGTCGGCCAGGGTGTTGCGCTGACGGTCCAGGTTCTCGCGCTCGCTCTCGATGAAGGCGTTGATGCTGTCGGTCAGCGGTTCCAGTTCGCGCGGATGGCGATCGCCCATGCGCACCGCTTCGCCGCGCTGCACCTTGGTCAGTTCGTTGATCACCCGGCGCAGCGGGCGCAGGCTCCATTGCAGGATGAAGGCCTGCAGCACCAGCAGGATCAGACCGGCGCCGCCGAGGTTGAACCACACCCGGCCGCGGAACACGCGCAGCTGCGCGCCCAGCGCGCGGGTGTCCTCCATGATGTAGATGGTGACCGGGGTTTCCTTGTCGTGGCGCACGTAGGCCAAGCCGATGCCGTAGCGGTAGACCTCGCCTTCGCTGCCGTCGATCTGGGTCATCGGCCAGGGTCCGTCGAAGGTTTCCTGACGCGGTTCGAGCATGCCGCCCTTGGGCGGCAGCGGCCCCTCACTGGACATCGAGATCCAGCGCTCGTTGGGCAACTCGATCTGCGCGTACAGGCCGCTGCCGGGCCGGTCGAAATGCGGGTCCGGCGACGACTTGTCGTTGTTAATGTACAGCGAACCGTCGCGGGCGACGTCGATGTTGTTGGCGTACGCGGTGGCGTAGCTCTTCAGGCGCTCGCGCAGGTTGCTCAGCGCGGTATCGGCGAATGCCTGGTCCAGCGCGTAACCTGCCGCGGCAAGGAACGCCAGCAGGCTGAGGCTGGCGGCGAGCAGCTGGCGCGCCTGCAGCGAACGCGGGCGCCAGCGCTTGTACCACCTGGGTCGTGCCGCCACGCGGTCGCTTCCTCGGTGTGCTCGCCGGCGTCTGCGATCAGCCTTCGGTACGCGGAATCGCGAACCGGTAGCCGCGGCCGCGCACGGTCTCGATCGGCTTCAACTCGCCGTCCGGGTCCAGCTTCTTGCGCAGGCGGCCGATGAAGACTTCCAGCACATTGGAGTCGCGATCGAAATCCTGCTGATAGATGTGCTCGGTCAGGTCGGCCTTGGAGACCAGTTCGCCGGCATGCATCATCAGGTACTCGAGCACCTTGTACTCGTAGCTGGTCAGGTCGACGTTGCTGCCACTGACGCTGACGGTCTGCGCCGCCAGGTCCAGCGCAACCGGACCGCATTCCAGAGTCGGCTTGCTCCAGCCGGCGGCGCGGCGCAGCAGTGCATTGACGCGCGCCAGCAGCTCTTCGACGTGGAACGGCTTGACCAGGTAGTCGTCGGCGCCCTGCTTGAGGCCTTCCACCTTGTCCTGCCAGCTGGAACGCGCGGTGAGGATCAGCACCGGAAACTTCTTGCCTTCGTCGCGCAGCGCCTTGATCAACTCCATGCCCGACATCTTCGGCAGGCCCAGATCGATGATGCCCACGTCGAAGGGCACTTCGCGGCCCATGTACAGGCCTTCCTCGCCGTCCTGCGCCGCATCCACCGCAAAGCCTTCGCGCTTCAGGCGAGCGGCCAGGGTCTCTCGCAGCGGAGCTTCGTCTTCGACCAGAAGGATACGCATGAACTCTCCCTAGTAACTTACAGGTGGCCGGTGGCCGGGGCGGTGTGTGGAACCTGAACCGAACTATCCGGACTCACGGGTGATCGTCGCGTGGTGGCTCGGGAGGCTCGCCCGACCGCGGCGCCCGCGGCGGCGCCGCACGGCCAGGTTGCGGATCGTCCATGTAGCGTACCCGCCCACGGCCGTCCATGTACTTGACGCGGTTGATGTCGCGGCCATCGAACGGCACGCGCTCGGCGCCGAGGATCTGCCCGCCGGTGGAGCGCTGCACCCGGCGCACCGCGTCGGACAGCGAACTACCGCCATAGTCCCGATTGCGCCCCGCATCGCGCTCCGGCGGCGCCATCACACCCGGCATGGGCGGCTGCTGCGCACGGCCGTGCCCAGCCGCGACCGACGCCAGCGCGAGCGCGAAGACAGCGGCAAAGCGGTAGTGGCGGGAAGCGGAAGAAGTCACGACGGGCATCCTAACGGACTGATCGGAAACGTTCAAAACTTGTGAAGCGCGACACCTCGCGGGAACGAAGACGACCTCGAGAAATCGAGGCAAATTCTTGATTTTTCGGGGTGAATCCGGTCTGAACTTTTCCGGACGCCCCCGGTAGCATTCAGTCAAATGAACCTGCCGAAGGCCGATGCAAGGGCCGCGCCAGGGGTCTGGAGAGGCCCTTCGGCAGGTGCTTCGCGGCGTCTCCGCAGGACCGGAGACTAGCCCCAGGAACCTGAACGGAATCCCTGAACGAAGTGCGGAAGACGGCGGCGTGACAGTCGTCGATCGAGACGCCGCATGGGTCGGCGACCGCTTGGCGATGAGAGCGATCAGGTCATCGATGCAAAAGGTGCCCGCACCACGCGGCTGCGCCCGTCGGATCACGCCGCCGCGCGTGCCGCCCCGTCGGTGACCGCCAGCGCCCGCTCCAACAGCGCCCAATCGGCCCCGGGGCGGTGCGCCCCCTCGCTGAGCACCTGGCGGAAAGCGCGGCCGCCGGGCTGGCCGTGGAACAGGCCGAGCAGGTGCCGGGTGATGTGCTTGAGCGCCAGGCCCTCGGCCAGACGCGCCTCGACGTAGGGACGCAGCGCGCGCAGCAACTCGGCGCGCGGGCGCGGCGCGGCGCCGGTCAGGGCCGCGTCCAGCCGGTGCAGGACGTAGGGATCGTGGTAGGCGGCGCGGCCCAGCATCACCCCGTCCACCGCCTGCAACTGCGCCTGCGCCGTCTCCACCGCGGCCAGACCGCCGTTGAGCACGACCTGCAACTGCGGCCGCTCGCGCTTGAGCCGGTGCGCCCAGTCGTAGCGCAGCGGCGGCACCTCGCGGTTCTCCTTCGGCGACAGGCCCTGCAACCAGGCGTTGCGCGCATGCACCACGAACAGCGCGCAGCCGGCCGCGGCGACCTGGTCGACGAAGGCCAGGAACACCGCGTAGTCGTCGTCCTGATCCACGCCCAGCCGGCACTTCACCGTCACCGGGATGTCCACCGCCGCGACCATCGCCGCCACGCAGTCGGCGACCAGCGCCGGCTCGCGCATCAGGCAGGCACCGAAGCGCCCGGCCTGGACCCGGTCGGACGGGCAGCCGCAATTGAGGTTGATCTCGTCGTAGCCCCAGTCTTGGCCGATCCGCGCCGCCTGCGCCAGCAGCGCCGGCTCGCTGCCGCCGAGCTGCAGCGCCAGCGGATGCTCGGACGCATCGAAATCCAGCAACCGCGCGCGATCGCCCAGCACCACCGCGTTGGCGTGCACCATCTCGGTGTATAGCCGCGCCGACGGCGCCAGCAGCCGGTGGAAGACCCGGCAGTGGCGGTCGGTCCAGTCCATCATCGGGGCGACGGACAGGCGCAGCGAGGCGGCGTAGCGCTGGTGCTCGGCGCTATTCGACTGATCCGCGGTGCTTTTTTGGGTTTCCATTGTCTGCAATTTTAGCGCGGTACACCGTTCGCTGCTGACGGGGCCGCGTGCGCTTTTTTGAGTCTGCGGCTAGGCATCTACCAAGACACAGTCGTCCGCGTCTCGCACGGACCCGCGCGCCGCAGCGCGAGCGGGAGCACTTCAGCCGATCTCAGCCAGGTTGTTGATGCCGAACTGCGGCGCAATCAGGTTGGGGATTTCGACGATGTTGTTGGCGGGAATGCCGGCCCCGACGATGTTGCCGATCGAAGTCAGATAGCCGGGATCGGACGCACCGGGATGGGCGAAGACCACCAGCACGCTGGCCGGCGGCGGTCCACCGAGGCTGACCAGCGCCGCGGCGGCTTCGTGCGTGGCGACGTAGCCTGCGTTGGCATGGTGCATCCAGGCGCAAGGGAGGGCATGCGGATGATTGGAGACATAGATGACCGCGGCGCAAGTGATCAGGCCGTAAGCGCGGGTGATACCCGGCACAGTGCAGATGTTCTGGACTGCCGACGCGTTGACGCCCAGGTTGTTGCCAGCCCCGGTCATGCACGGCAATGAGCCGCCGACAACGCCGGCTTGTACTTGGGTAACGAAGTGGAAGATGTTCACAGGAGTAACGAAGCTGCCATTGTGATTGTAGATGGGCATGACGATTTCCTTGGGCGGGAGGAAGCAGCAGGGGTACTGCCACTACGCCGCCCCAGCGCGCCAGCATCAATCAGGCGTATCCCTATCGATCGGTGCCTGCGATCCGCAGCGATGGCCTAACCGTGGTGCGGGTTCCGCTGGACGCATGGCGCAGGCCCTTGACCCGCCCGCCGCATCCAGCCTATCGTGCGCTCGCCGAAGGTATTCATCGCTTCATTCGGATGAAGGGATGAATTTAAACGGGAATCCGGTGACGGCCGGCGCCGCAAGCGCCTGCCCATTCCGGAGCTGCCCCGCAGCGGTGAATGGAAACGACCTCCGTCAATGGCACTGGGCCGGCGCGTGCCGGCCTGGGAAGCGACGGACAGTAGGTGCGCAGCCGGCACGGTGCGCGTGTCCATCAGCCCGAATACCGGCCCCGGCCGGAGGACCGTGCGTCCTCCGATTCGACCTGGCGCCTCCGCGGGGAGGCGGCCGGACCGCGACCCGGCCTTGCGCCGCGCCGCGCCGTCCGCCTGCCCGCGCGGTACCGGTTCGCCCGCGGGGGCGAAGGTCGCTGGCGTGGCGGGCGGTCCGTGCGAACGGGACGCGCGGCGCGCGGTTCCTTCGTTCCTCAATGCCCTTGAACGCAATGAGGAAACGCAACATGACGATCGTGACCAACCTGGGCTTCCCGCGCATCGGTGCGCGGCGCGAGCTCAAGCAGGCGCTGGAACGCTACTGGCGCCGCGACATCGACGGCGCGCAACTGCAGGACACCGCACGCGACCTGCGCCTGCGCCACTGGCAACTGCAACGCGAGGCCGGGGTGGACGTGCCGCCCAGCAACGACTTCAGCCTGTACGACGCGATGCTCGACACCGCGTTCCTGTTCGATGCGATCCCGCAACGCTACCGCGCGCTGGCCGATGCCGATCCGCTGGCCGGCTACTTCGCGATGGCGCGCGGCACGCAGGAACACGGCCTGGACCTGCACGCGCTGGAAATGACCAAGTGGTTCGACACCAACTACCACTACCTGGTGCCGGAGCTGGCGCGGCGCCAGCACTTCCGCCTGCGCGGCGACAAGCCGGTGGTGGAGTTCCTGGAAGCCAAGGCGCAGGGCATCCAGACCCGGCCGGTGCTGATCGGGCCGGTGACCTTCCTGGCGCTGTCCAAGACCGTGGACGGCAGCGACCGCTGGGCGTTGCTGGACAGCCTGCTGCCGGTGTATGCGGAATTGCTGCAGCGCCTGCATGCGGCCGGCGCCGGCTGGGTGCAGCTCGACGAGCCGGCGCTGGTATTGGACCTGGACGAGGCCGCACGCGCCGCCTATCGCCGCGCCTATGATGCCCTTTCGCAGGCGACGCGGCCGAAGCTGCTGCTGACCAGCTACTTCGGCGAACTGGGCGACAACCTGGAACTGGCGATGGCGTTGCCGGTGGACGGCATCCACGTGGACCTGGTGCGCGGCGTGGCGCAACTGGACGCGGTGCTGCAGGCCTTGCCGGCCGGACGCGTGCTCTCGGCCGGCCTGGTCAACGGCCGCAACGTGTGGCGCACGCCGCTGGACAACGCGCTGACCCTGGCACGCTACGCCGCCGGCCATGTCGGCCGCGAGCGGCTGTGGCTAGCGCCCTCGTGCTCGCTGCTGCACGTTCCGGTGGATCTGCAGCAGGAGACCAGGCTGGACCGCGAACTGGTCGGCTGGCTGGCCTTCGCCAGGCAGAAGCTGCAGGAACTGCGCACCCTGGCCGATGCGCTGGACGACCAGCCGCAGGCGCAGGCGGGGCTGGACGCGGCGCGCGATGCGTTGGCCAGCCGTCGCGCCTCTGCGCGCGTGCATCGCGCCGAGGTGGCGCGGCGGGTGGACGCGCTGACCGACGACGCCGGCCGCCGGCAGTCGCCGTACGCGCAGCGC
>NZ_AQOJ01000962.1:0-1637 GCF_000364685.1 Xanthomonas sp. SHU 166 | reverse complement strand
GGCTGCCGCTGTATCCGACCACCACGATCGGCTCGTTCCCGCAGACCGAGCAGGTGCGGCAGGCGCGTGCGCAGCACAAGGCCGGCAAGCTCGACGATGCCGCGTACGACGCGTTCCTGGCCGCCGAGACCGAACGCTGCGTGCGTGCGCAGGAGCAACTGGGCCTGGATGTGCTGGTGCACGGCGAGTTCGAGCGCAACGACATGGTCGAATACTTCGGCGAGCAGCTGGACGGCTTCGCCTTCACCCGTCATGGCTGGGTGCAGAGCTACGGCTCGCGCTGCGTGAAGCCGCCGATCATCTACGGCGACGTGCAGCGCCCGGCGCCCATGACGCTGCGCTGGACCACCTACGCGCAGTCGCTGACCGAGCGGCCGATGAAGGGCATGCTGACCGGGCCGGTGACGGTGCTGCAGTGGTCGTTCGTGCGCGACGACCAGGAGCGTGCGCAGACCTGCCGGCAGATCGCGCTGGCGCTGCGCGACGAGGTGCGCGACCTGGAGGCGGCCGGCATCGGCGTGATCCAGATCGACGAGCCGGCGATCCGCGAAGGCCTGCCGCTGCGCCGCGCCGACTGGCAGGCGTACCTGGACTGGGCGGTGCAGTGCTTCCGCATCGCCGCGGCCGGGGTGCGCGATGCCACGCAGATCCACACCCACATGTGCTACTCGGAGTTCAACGACATCATCGAGGCGGTGGCGGCGATGGACGCGGACGTGATCTCGATCGAGACCTCGCGCTCGCGCATGGAACTGCTCGATGCCTTCGTGCGCTTCCGCTACCCGAACGCGATCGGGCCGGGCGTGTACGACATCCACTCGCCACGCCTGCCGAGCACGCAGGAGATGGTGGCGTTGCTGGAGAAGGCGCGTGCGGTGCTGGATCCGCAGCAACTGTGGGTCAATCCGGATTGCGGGCTGAAGACCCGAGGCTGGGCGGAAACCCGCAATGCGCTGCAGGCGATGGTGGCGGCGGCGCAGCAGTTGCGCAGCCAGCACGCGCGGGCGGCGTGACCTGGCGATGCCCGGCGCCACGTGCGCCGGGCATCGCTGCGCTTGCAGCATGTCCGGCATCCCAGTTCGGCGTGCATTGCTGCATTGCGTCTTTGTCCGGCAATGTGCGCTGGCTATAACCGCAGGCGAACGCGTGGCGAGGGGGCGCTGCGTCCTCGCCGACGTGCTGCCGGCGGCGCACTGCGCCGCGGTCTCCGGCATGTGCGTCTGCTTCTCAGCACCGCCAGGGAGAGCGCGTCATGCCGAAGCTGTCGAACCTGTCCGCCGTCTGCGTCCTGTGTCTCGTCGTCCCCGCCGCCGCGCTGCACGCGGCCGAACTGATTCCCAAACAACTGGCCGGACCGCCCGAGGAGTTCGCGCAGATGCGCGCACCCGCCCCGGCGGAAGCGGCGATCCTGTCCAAGAGCGCGCTGCTGCCGGTGGAATTCTCCGCCGCGCGCAGCAGTGGCCCGGCGCAGTGGCACACCACCCTGCCGGTGGAGAACGGCAAGCTACGCTTCGTGGTGCTGTCCGGCGACCACGATTGGCAGCCGCGCCTGAGCGCACCGGCCACGACCAGCGCACGCATGGGCACCGCCGCCGCCACGCCGCTGCTCGCGCCCAGCGCCAAGGCCACCCAACTGG
>NZ_AQOJ01000961.1:0-545 GCF_000364685.1 Xanthomonas sp. SHU 166 | reverse complement strand
GGCGCCGCGCTGCCGGCTCGCGAGTACCACGTGGACAGCGCCGCCAACGGCGACTGGACCCTGACCCTGCAGGCCGATGGCAGCAACACGGCGCAGCGTGGCTACGTGCTGATGGAGGGCGATCCGCGCACGCAACTGGCGTCCTATCCCAGCGACCGCGCGCAACTGCAGCGCGGCCAGCGTATCGGCCTGACCGCCCTGCTCGGCGGCATCGATGCGCAGGGCGGCGTGTCGCTGGCGCGCAGCGCCGGCAGCGGCCGCATCGACACCGCGCAGCTGCGGGTGATCGCGCCGGACGGCTCCGTCAGCCAGTGGCCGATGGCCGACGACGGCCGCCACGGCGACGGCGCCGCGGGCGATGGCGTGTATGCCGGCGACTTCCCGGCGATCGCCACCGGCACCTACATCGCGCAGGTGGTGGTGCACGGCCACGACGCCGGCGGCCAGGCCTTCGTGCGCACCAGCGAGCACGTGCTGCCGGTGCTGGACACCACCTTGCGCATCACCGCCGATGCCGTCGCCGCCAGCGCACAGCCCGGCACCCG
>NZ_AQOJ01000960.1:0-905 GCF_000364685.1 Xanthomonas sp. SHU 166 | reverse complement strand
TGGTCTGCGCCGCCGGCCTGCGCACCCTGCTGTGCCTGCCGCTGCGCGACGGCACCCGCGTGCTCGGCGCGATCTACGCCGACAGCCGCCGCGCCGGCAGCGCCATCGGTGCGCTGGACATGCAATTGCTCGAAGCCTTCTGCGAGCGCGCCGCGCTGTGGATCGCCGCCCGCCAGGCGCTGCGCGACACCGGCGCGGAACAGGGGCCTGGGCCGGCATGAGCGATGCGGCCACCGCCACCGGCCTTTACGCGCAGGAGAGCCTGACCCCGGGCGACGTGCTGGCCGGCCGCTTCCGCATCGAGCGTTTGCTCGGCATCGGCGGCATGGGCCTGGTGTACCTGGCCCACGACCAGGCGCTGGGCATCGACGTCGCGGTCAAACTGCTGCGCCCGGAACTGGCGCAACGGCCGCAGGCCTTCGCCCGCTTCCGCCAGGAACTGCTGCTGGCGCGGCAGGTGTCCAGCCCGCACGTGGTGCGCATCCACGACCTGGCCGAACACGCCGGACGCTGGCTGATCAGCATGGACTACGTGGACGGCGAGTCGCTGGAGGCGCGGCTGCAGCGCGAGGAACGTCTGGACGTCGACACCGCCCTGCGCATCGCCGGCGACATCGCCCGCGGCCTGCAGGCGGCGCATGCGCGCGGCGTCGTGCACCGCGACCTCAAGCCGGCCAACATCCTGCTGCAGCGTGGCGGCGATGCGCTGATCAGCGACTTCGGCGTGGCCTGCTCGATGGCCAGCAGCGGTCTCGGCGCGACCCTGGGCAACGTCATCGGCACGCCCGCCTACCTGTCGCCGGAACAGGCGCGCGGCGACACGCTCGACCCGCGCAGCGACCTCTACGCGCTGGGCCTGATCCTCTACGAAATGCTCGCCGGGCAGGTGCCGTTCGCCGGCGGCA
>NZ_AQOJ01000959.1:0-730 GCF_000364685.1 Xanthomonas sp. SHU 166 | reverse complement strand
GACGAGCCGCCGCCGGCGCAGGACGAACTGCATGCGGCGCTGTACGACGCCGCCCGCGGGGGGCGCGTCGATCGCGCCTTGCAACTGCTGCAGGCCGGCGCCGATCCGCATGCGCTGCCCGCCGCCGAGTGGCGCGACCAGCGCAGCCTGCCGGTGCTGGCCGCGGTGCTGCCGGACCTGCGCCTGTTGCGCGAACTGATCGTGCGCGGGGTCGACGTCAATCGTCCGCACCTGGGCATGACCCCGCTGCTGGCCGCCACCCGCGACAGCTGGCATGGCCGCCCGGAGGCGGTGATGACCCTGCTCGCCAACGGCGCCGATCCGCGCGCCAGCGACGGCGACGGCAACACCCCGCTGCATCACGCCGCACGCAGTTCCGACCCGGGCGTGGCTGCGCTGCTGCGCGACGCCGCTGCCGAACTGGACGCGGCCAACCGCGACGGCCTGACCCCGCTGGCGGTGGCCTGCCAGGTCGGCAACTGGCGCATGGCCAAGTTCCTGCTTGAGCGCGGCGCCAAGCCGGAGCCGGCCGAGGCCAGCCCGGTACTGCTGGCCGCAGCCGGTACCGAGGAAGACGATCCGGCCGGCGTGCAGTTGCTGCTCAAGCACAAGGCGCGGGTCGACGCGCGCGATCGCCAGCGCCGCAGCGCGCTGCACGAGGCGGCGCAGGCCGGCCACGTGGAGATCGTGCAGGCCCTGCTCGGCGCCGGCGCCAACCTGGAAGCGCGCG
>NZ_AQOJ01000958.1:0-1027 GCF_000364685.1 Xanthomonas sp. SHU 166 | reverse complement strand
CGCGCGGCGCTGTTCGGCGCCATTGGCGGCCCGCTGGGCTATGTGCTGGCCGCGCGCGGCTGGCAGGCGGTGACGCTGGTGGCGCCCACGCCGCAGGCGCTGCTGGCGCTGGCTGTGGGCTGGGCCGCGGCGCTGACCTTGCTGAGCCTGGCGACGCGCCGCCTGATGGTCGCCACGCCGGCGCTGCCGGCCACCGGAGCGGTGCGATGAACGCCTGGCCGCTCCTGCATGTAGGCATCTTCACCGTGCTGGTCATGCTCGCCGGCTGGGCCTGGCAGCGGCGCACCCGCAATGCCGGCGTGGTCGATGTGCTGTGGTCGGCCTGCATGGCGCTGACCGCAGTGTACTGCGCCTGGCGCGCCGATGGCGCGCTGCTGCCGCGGGTACTGACCGCGGTGCTGGGCGGGCTGTGGGGCGCGCGCCTGGCCTGGCATCTGGGCGTACGCGTGTTCGGCGATGCGCACGAAGACGGCCGCTATCGTGCCCTGCGCGAGCACTGGCACGGCGACCAGCGCAAGTTCCTGGCGTTCTTCCTCGGCCAGGCGCTGGTGGTGCTGGCGTTCGCGGTGCCGCTGTCGGTGGCCGCGCACAATCCGCAGCCGCAGTGGAGCGTGTGGACCACGTTGGCGGTCGCGACCTGGCTGATCGCGGTCGGCGGGGAAAGCCTGGCCGACCGGCAACTGGCCGCGTTCCGCACCGACCCGGCGAACAAGGGCAAGACCTGCCGCCAAGGCCTGTGGCGCTATTCGCGGCATCCGAACTACTTCTTCGAATTCGTGCACTGGTTCGCCTACGTGTTCCTGGCAGTGGGCAGCGGCGCGCTGTGGGTCGGCGTGGCCGCGCTGGGCCCGTTGCTGATGTTCGCCTTCCTCTATCGCGTCACCGGCATTCCCTACACCGAACAGCAAGCCCTGCGCTCGCGCGGCCGCGATTACGCCGACTACCAGCGCAGCACCAGCGCCTTCTTCCCCATGCCGCCGCGGCACTGAGCCGCGCGAGGAGATCCGCCATGTCCAGTACCTTCGCC
>NZ_AQOJ01000957.1:0-2111 GCF_000364685.1 Xanthomonas sp. SHU 166 | reverse complement strand
CGGAGCCGCTGGCCACGCGCTTGGCCGAATCCGGCCTGCTGCCCGACGCCATGCTGCGCGCGGCGATGCGCCGGTTGTGCGCGCAACGCTTGCGCGACGAGCGCGCCGGCGGCGCCGACGCGGCCTGGGAGCGCCAGCGCCTGCTGATCGAATCGCTGCGCGAGAGCGCCATCGCGATCGAGACCGACGCAGCCAACCGCCAGCACTACGAAGTGCCGCCGCGCTTCTTCGAGCTGTGCCTGGGCAAGCGCCTGAAATACAGCAGCTGCTACTGGGATGCGACCACGCCCGACCTGGACGCGGCCGAAGAACGCATGCTGCAGCTGTACGCCGAACGTGCACAGTTGCGCGACCGCCAGCGCATCCTCGAACTGGGCTGCGGCTGGGGCTCGCTGACCTTGTGGATGGCCGAGCAATTCCCCGGCGCGCGCATCACCGCCGTGTCCAACTCGCGGCCGCAGCGCGAGCACATCGAAGCGCAGTGCCGTGCGCGCGGGCTGAACAACGTCAAGGTGATCACCCACGACGCCAACACCCTGACCCTGCCGACCGAGAGCTACGACCGTGTGGTCTCGATCGAGATGTTCGAGCACATGCGCAACTACCGCGAACTGCTCAAGCGGGTCAGCCACTGGCTGGTGCCGGGCGGCCGGCTGTTCGTGCACATCTTCTGCCATCGCGACCTGGCCTACCCGTTCGAGGTGCAGGGCGAGGACAACTGGATGGGCCGGCACTTCTTCACCGGCGGCCTGATGCCGGCGGCCGACACCCTGCTGCAGTTCCAGGACGACCTGGCGATCGAACGCCGCTGGCTGCTGTCCGGCCAGCATTACGAGAAGACCGCCAACGCCTGGCTGCACAACCAGGACCGCCACCGCGACACGCTGATGCCGGTGCTGCAGGCCACCTACGGCGCCGACGCCAAGATCTGGTGGCAACGCTGGCGCATGTTCTGGATGGCCTGCGCGGAACTGTTCGGCTACGAACAGGGCCAGCAGTGGGGCGTGGCGCATTACCGGTTCGTCAGGCGCTGAGGTGCTGGGGCGCTGGGGCGCCGGGAATGGAGAATGGGGAAACGGGAATGGGCGTCCCGCGAGTGCCCGGGTTACCTGCGTACCCAAGGAACTTCCGGTCAACCGCGACGGGCTTTACCGGCGACGCCTGTCGCGGCTAAAGCCACAGCTTCACGCGGTCGCTCAGGCGACGCACTGCCGGCTTTCCCATTCCCCATTCCCGACTCCCCATTCCCGGCTTTCACGCCGCCGCGGTAATCACGATCTCGATCTTCCAGGCCGGGTCGGCCAGCTTGGCCTGCACGGTGGCGCGGGCCGGGGTGTTGCCCGGGCTGACCCATTCTTCCCAGACCTTGTTCATTTCGGCGAACTCGGCCAGGTCGGTCATGAAGATCTCCGCGCGCAGGATCCGGCTCTTGTCGGTGGCGGCGAGCGCCAGCAACCGGTCGATCGCGGCCAGCACCTGGCGGGTCTGGCCGGCGATGTCTTCGCTGGTATCGTCCGCGATCTGCCCGGCCAGATAGGCCACGCCGTTGTACACGGTCATCTCCGACATCCGCGGGCCGGTATCGAAACGCTGGATCATGATGCGCTGTCCTGTAGTGGGAAGACCGCGCCATTGTCGCGCGATTGCGCCGCGGCTGCAGGCACCGGCCGCCACACGCGATACGCCACCGGCAGCAGCCAGGCCAGGATCAACACGATCGGCAGTTTCTGGGTCAGCCCGCGCGGCGGTGCGCGCCACAGCACATGCACCCACAGGGCGACGAACGCCAGCACCGCCAGCAGCAACAGCGGCCCGGCGCGGCCCCGCCACGCCGCCTGCCCGCGCAGCCACGCGCTCTGCAGCAGCATCGCCGTGGTCACGCACAGGAACGCGGTCTGCGCGGAGAGCCCGTGCACCAGCGGCGCCAGCAGCGGTGCGCGCTGCGGCAGGTAGCTGTCGCCGATCGCCACGCCGCACAGGCCGAACGCGGCGCAGCCGAACAGCACGACCGGCGCGCCGCTGCGCGCGCGTGGCGGCGCCTGCGCATACAGCCCGGCCGCCAGCGCCACCACGCCGACGGCCAGCAGGACGTAGACGGTGCGCAGCAGCAG
>NZ_AQOJ01000956.1:0-3301 GCF_000364685.1 Xanthomonas sp. SHU 166 | reverse complement strand
GGTTCTGGCTGAGCGTGGCCTGCTGCCAGTGCAGATCGGCGCGCACGACCTGCAATGCCATGGCCACGCCGAGGAACAGCAGCGCCAGCAGCAGCGCCGCGGCGCCGGCCAGGCGCGTCCAGCGCGGCGGCGTGGGAAAGGGAGATGCGGACAAGGGCATCGACAGGCTCCGGAACCGACACAGACCGTCGCCACATGCGCCGGCCACGGCCCCTGCCGCGGTCCCGACGCCGTGGCGACGTGCGATTCCACTATCATGCGCGTCGCCGGCACGGCCGGTATAGCCTGGAGCGTGGGATGCACGGCAAGAGGAGCGGTACGGCTGACAGGGGTGCGATGTGTGCGCTGCGGGGTGCGGCCCGGGAGGGCGCCAAGCGCACCGGTACCGGACTCGCCTGCGCGCCGCTGACCGCGACCGCTGTCGGGACCTGACGCGTGGCATCCCACCAGGGTGATGCGCGGCAGGCCGGTGCAACCCAGCTTGCCCCGACACCCCACCCACCGCGACGCAGCCACTTGGTCGCAGCCCTCTCAATGTTCGTCACACGCTTTCATCCAACCGGTATCGCGATGGCCCGTCTTCGTTTCACCCGCACTTCCGCTCCGGCCGCGTCGCGCACCGCGCAACGTGCGCCGTCGCGCCTCGCCGCCGTCCGTCCGCAATGACCGACGCCGCGCCCTCCACTCCCGCACCCACGCCCGGCTGGCGCCGTGCGCTGCCGGTGCTGGCCAGCCTGGCGATCCTGGCCCTGGCGCTGCACGCGCTGGCCACGGAGTTCAGCACCCACGGCTACAGTGCGATCCGTCACGCCTTCAACCAGCTGAGCCTCAGCCAGATCGTGCTGACCCTGCTGCTGGGCCTGAGCAGCTATGCCTGCCTGATCGGCTTCGATGCCGTCGGCCTGCGCCGCAGCGGGCGCAAGCTGCACCCGATGCGGATCAGCATCACCGCGTTCCTGGCGCATGCGGTCGGGCAGACCCTGGGCTTCGCCGCATTGACCGGCGGCGCGGTGCGCCTGCGCGGCTACGGCCGGGTCGGGCTGAGCCTGGCCGAGATCGGCCAGGTGGTGCTGATGAGCACGCTCGGCTTCGTGTTCGGCGCGTGGCTGCTGCTGGCGCTGGCCCTGACCCTGGAACCGGCCGCGGCGGCGCTGGCGCTGCCGGTCGGCGCGACTGCGGTGCGCGCGATCGGCATCGCGTTGCTGGTCGGCTTCGCCACGATGCTGCTGCTGGCCGGCCGCGACGGCCGCACCCTGCGCTGGCGCGCCCATGAGCTGTGGCTGCCGGACCGGCGCACCACCCTGGGCGTGACCGCGCTGAGCGTGGTCGAACTGGGCCTGGCCAGTGCCGCGTTCTACGTGCTGCTGCCCAACGAATCGGGCATCGAGTACATCGGCTTCGTCGGCCTGTACCTGGTCGCGGTGGTGGCGGGCCTGGTCTCGACTGTGCCGGCCGGCCTGGGCGTGTTCGAGTGGAGCCTGCTCAAGCTGCTGCCCGGCGTGGCCCCGGCGGCGGTGCTGGCGGCGGCGCTGATCTACCGCATCACCTACTACGTGGTGCCGCTGCTGCTGTCGGTGCTGATGGCGTCGCTGTCCGGCCTGCGTCGGCCGCTGGCCGCCAGTGCCGGCGGCGTGCGCGTGGCCTGGCGCACGCTGCGCCCGTGGCTGCCGCAGATCATCGCCCTGGCGGTGTTCGCGGTCGGCGCGGCGCTGGTCATCGATGGCACCCTGCCCACGCCCAAGCGCCGCCAGGACATGGCGCCGCTGTCGATCATGGAAACCTCGCACTTGCTGGCCAGCCTCGGCGGCGTGGTGCTGCTGCTGATCGGCCAGGGCCTGCAGCGGCGCAGCCATGCCGCCTGGGTGCTGGCGATCGGCATCTGCGTGCTGCTGCCGCTGCCGGCCTGGCTGCGCGGCGGCCACGTCTCGGTGGCGCTGTCCTCGCTGGTGGTGGCGGTCGGCCTGTGGGGCGCGCGCCGCGAGTTCTATCGCGAGGGCGCCCTGCTCGACGAGGCCTGGTCGTGGCCGTGGCTGCGCAACCTCGGCCTGGTGCTGATCGCCACGATCTGGCTGCTGTTCTTCGTCTACAGCCACGTCGAATACCAGAACGAGCTGTGGTGGGAGTTCGCCACCTCGGCCAACGCCCCACGCGCGCTGCGCGCGGTGCTGCTGGTCAGCGTGGCGGTGGTGGTATTCGGGCTGGCGCGGCTGCTGCACAGCACCCGCTCGCCGTTGCCGCCGGCCGATGGTGCGCAACTGGACGCGCTGGCGCCGGTGCTGGCCGAGGCCACCGACACCCAGGCCTGCCTGGTGCTGACCGGCGACAAGGCGCTGCTGCAGGCCGAGGATGGCCCCGGCTTCGTGATGATGCAGCGCTACGGCGGCTCGCTGGTGGCGATGGGCGACCCGGTCGGCGCGCCGGAAGTGGCCCGCGCGCTGATCTGGCGCTTCCGCGAGGAAGCCGACCGCATGGGCCTGCGCCCGGTGTTCTACCAGGTCGGCGAGCAGCACTGGCAGACCTACCTGGACCTGGGCCTGACCCTGGTCAAGCTCGGCGAGGAGGCGATGGTGTCGCTGGAGGGCTTCCACCTGGAAGGCCGCGACCGCGCCGACCTGCGCCAGGCCTGGAACCGCGGCAAGCGCAGCGGGCTGAGCTTCCGCATCGTCGAGACCGACGCGGTGGACGCGCTGATGCCGGTGCTGGCCGAGGTCTCGCAGCAGTGGCTGGAAGACAAGGCCGGCGCCGAGAAGGGCTTCTCGCTGGGCAGCTTCGACCCGGCCTACCTGCGCCGCTTCCCGATCGCGGTGGTGGAGTTCGAGGGCAAGGTCGTGGCCTTCGCCAACCTGTGGCAGGCCCCGGCCGGCCACGAGCTGTCGGTGGACCTGATGCGGCACATCGCCGATGCGCCGAAGGGCACGATGGACTTCCTGTTCATCGAGCTGTTCCTGTGGGGCCGCGACAACGGCTACAAGCGCTTCTCGCTGGGCATGGCGCCGTTGTCGGGCCTGGCCCAGCACCGCCTGGCCGGCCGCTGGAACCGCTTCGGCAACCTGATCGTGCGCCACGGCGAACGCTTCTACGGCTTCACCGGCCTGCGCCGCTTCAAGTCCAAGTTCGCCCCCGCCTGGCGCACCCGCTACCTCGCCGCCCCCGGCGGCATGCACCTGCCCGCCGCCCTGCTGGACGTGACCCGACTGATCTCGCTGGATCCGCGCAAGCCGGAGTGAGGCGGGGACCGGGGAGTCGGGATTGGGGATTGGCCTGGCTACCCCGCGTTTGCCTGGGCATTGCGAGGCTTCGC
>NZ_AQOJ01000955.1:0-11285 GCF_000364685.1 Xanthomonas sp. SHU 166 | reverse complement strand
ACCGGCGGCCGACGACGCGAGCGCGCAAGCCCGCACCCACGACCACCCCACCAATCCCCAATCCCGCCTTCCCAATCCCGGCGTCTACTGAATCCGCTGCAGGATCTGCTTGGCCAGCGTCGCGTAATCGCCCTGGAAGTGATGGTCGCCGGGCAGCTTGACCAGTTGCACCGCGCCCTTGGGCAGGTCCGGGCACAGCGCGTCGTCGTCGTCCTCGCCGTAGATGCACAGGGTCTGCGCCGGCGGCATCTTCGCCACTTCCGGGGCGATCGGCAGGCCGTCGTCACCGGAGCTGATCCAGTTGGACACGTGGAACTCGTAGTCGGCGGTCTTGCCGACCGACAGCAAGGCGGTGAGCTGCACCTGGTCGCGCATCGCTTCCGGCAACTGGTTGTAGGCCGCCGGCAGCACGTCGGCGCCCTGCGAGAAGCCGATCAGCACCACCCGCCCGCGTTGCCACAGGTGGCTGTAGTGGCGGTAGATGCGGTCCAGGTCGGTGGCGAAGCCCTGCGGCGTGCGCTCGCTCCAGAAATAGCGCAGCGAATCCACGCCCACCACCGGGATGCCGGCCTTGGCCAGGGCGCCGGCGACCTGCTGGTCGAGTCCGGCCCAGCCGCCGTCGCCGGAGACGAAGATCGCGAACACGTTGCCGTTGTCGGCATCGCCCGCGCCCGCGGCGGCAGGCACTTCGACCACCGGCAGCCCGGCCAGGTCGGCCGGGGTCGGCGGCAGGCTGACGCCGGGCCGGTCGCCCAGCGAACGCACCGCCGCACGCAGCCCCGGCAGCGCATCGCCGCTGGCGCTGCGGCGGAACTGCCGCGCCTGCGCCACCTTCTGCAGGAACGCGTCGCTCTGCTGGGTGCAACGGTCGCGGCGGGTCTTGGCATCGAGCGCCGCCAGCCACGGCACCGGCAGCGCAGTCGCCTGCAACGCACGCGCCGGCGCGGTGATGCCGGCGCCGCAGATCTGGTCGTCGAGCACCTGCACCGGGCAGAAATCCTCGGTCAGCAGGCCCGCCAGCAGATGCTTGGGCGCCTGCGCCGCGACCGCATAGGCCAGCGCGGCGCCGTCGCCATCGCCCACCAGCAACGGCAGGTGGTAGGTCGGCACGTGGAAATAGGCCTGCACGTAGCGCGAGAAATTCTCCACGTCGCCGGCGGAGAAGCCGCAGGTGCCGTCGATCTTGGCCAGCACCGCCTGCAGGTGCGCACTGTCGATCACCGCGACCATGGCGCCGTCGTCGCGCAGCGCCTCGATCTGGCGCATGCGCTCGGCGTCGGCATGCTTGCCGCCGGCGAACCACAGCACCACGCGCTGCGCGTTGCCCTTGGGCAACAGCACCGGCACCTGCTCGAAGCGGCCGTGACTGAGCTTTTCCGGCGCCGCGGCCGGTGCGCCGGCATGCGGCGCGGCGGTGGCCGCAGCGCCCGGTGCTGCGCCGGCGACGCCGGCCGCGAGCAGTCCGCCCAATGCACATCCCCACATCCAACCGCCACGCTTCTGCATCATCCGGCAATCCTGAAAAGGCGTGTAAAGATAATCCCGAACGGCGACGGCGCGAAGCGCGGCGCGCTCCTTGGTTCATGCCAGGTACGCCGGACCTGCGCCAGCGCCTGCACCGGCAGGCCTGTCAGGCGTCCGCGTCGGCGCCGGGATGGCGCAGACGCCAGGCGGCCAGCGCCTGCCGGTAGCGCTCCAGCTCCTCGTGGTAGAGGTCGTAGACGCACAGCGGACAGCCGCTGTCGCAGCAGTCGCTGGGGCCCGGCGGCAGCGGCGCCTGCGGGCGGGGATCGGCATTGGCGGCAGGGTCGGACATGGGGCTCCGTGGCGGCGGCCGGGGCAGACCGGCGCGGCAGTGTAGAAGAAGGCGGCGCAGGACGCGGCCCGCGTCCCCTCAGCCGATGGCGTGACGCAGGTTGGCGCGCGCGGCCGCGTCGTAGCGCGCATGGAAGCGCTCGCTGAGGAAGATGCGCGGCTGCGCCAGCACGGTACGCAGGAACGCGCGGCGCTTGCGTCGGTACAACCAGCCCGGCACCACGCCGCGGTACTCCTCGGCGATGGCGCGGTCGTAGGCGGCGAAGGCCTCCGGCGCGGCGCCGAGGATGGCCATGTCGCAATCCAGGAACAGCGCGGCGTCCGCATCCACCGAGGCGACGGTCAGTTGCCCGTGGCGCGCGGTCAGTGCGATCAGCGCAGCCACCCGCGTCGCCTCCACCCCGGCGTCCGGCAGCCATTGCGCGATCGCCGCCTCGGCCAGGCGCGCCGACTGCGCTTCGTTGTCGCCGCGGCCGGCGCGATAGACCGCATCGTGATAGAGCACGGCCAGGTAGACCTCGCGTGGCTGCCGCCAGCCGGTGTCGGCGGCGACCTCGGCGTAGTGCGCCAGCACCGCCTCGACGTGGCCGAAATGGTGATACGCCCGCAGCGGTTCGGCGTAGGCCGCCCGCAGCTGCGCCCATTGCGCCTCGGGCAGGGTCAGCGGCGCCGCGTTCATGCGTCGCGCTGCGCAGGGGCGGCGCGCAACGGCCAGCTGGCTTCGTGCAGGTAACGGCCCTGGCCCTGTACGCTGCGGATCAGGCTCAGCGACGTCGCCTGCCAATGCAGCGCCGGCACCTGCTGCGGCGCCAACACCTGATCGACATAGGCCAGGGTCATGTGCGGCAGATACGCGCCGTCGGCGCGCGGCGCCACGCCGTGTCGGGCCAACTGCTGCTGCAGCGCCTGACGCAACGCCAGCAACGGCGCGGACTCGGCATCACCGCGCAGTACCAGCGGTCGGCTGCGCGCGCGGCTGTCGAAGGTCACCGCCTGGTCGAATGCAAGTTGAAAGGGCGAGACCGCAAGCGCCTGCCCGGCGGCGCAGGCCTGCTGCAGCAAGCGTGGCGGAATCCCGGCGTATTCGCCCAGATAGTGCAAGGTGACATGCAGCCGCTCCGGCGGCAGCGCACGCCCGTGCAGACCATGCGCCTGGCACAGTTGCTGGCCAAGGCTGTGCACCGCTTGCGCGGTTCGCGTGTCGGGCAACAACGCAAAGAACAGGCTTTCGCGTGCGGCAGGCGCATCGAAACCGAGCGAGAACTGGGCGCCGGCAGGCGCAGCATCGGGAGACATGGGCAGAAGCGGCAAACGCCGCAATCAGGTCGGGCAGCGGTCGAGCACGCATGGTAGCAAGCGCACCGTCCCGCTGCAGACCATCGGCACGCCGACCCGGACAACGCCGCGATGCGGCGCGCCGGGCCGGCGGCGGGCGGCACTTACGCCGCGTTCTTCATCGCGTGCTTGCGGGTGCGCATCACGTCGTGGCAGGCGCGCACTTCCGGCAGCAGACGGGTGGCGGCATCGCGCGCGGCCACCGGGGTGTCGGCGTCGGCGATGGTCTCGTTGAAGGCCTTCAGCAGGCGGTCCTCGGACTCTTCCAGCTCGGCGACATAGCCGTACTTGGTGTCGCCCAGCGCGGCGCGGACCTTGCCGTACATCTGCTGCATGCTGCCGACCATGGTGCCGTGCTCTTCCGGCTTGCCGCCGACCGACTGCACCACCGCGCTCAGGCTGCTGACGATGTCCGACTTGACGCCGGCGATGCGCAGGAACAGCGAGGACAGCTCGGCGTCGCCTACCTTCTGCGCGGCTTCTTCGTAGAAGTCCTTGCCGTCGCGGGAAATGGCGATGAGGTCGTTGAGGCTGTGCGTGGTCTTGCTCTGGATGCTCATGGGAAACTCCTGTGGCGAGGCCAGCGATATCGCGCAACGGGCACACGGGGGTGAACCTGGATATCGCACGGCGCGGTCGAGAGGATTGCCGCGTTGCGTGGTGTTGGCGATGCTGGGCAGAACGGCATAAAGCGCACGTGAGCCATCGGCGCTCGCTCGTCACGCGGCATTGCCCGTGGTGAACACGCGTTCATGGCCGCACTGCGCAGTCAGACATGTGGCGAAGTTTTCACCATCCTGTCTGCGTGCATTGTGGCGCCTGGGTGGCAGCGACTTATCCACACGGTTGCCCCACGTTCGTCCACAGCGGTTGTGGATGACCGCCGCCGTCGATCGCGTCGGCCGGAGACCGCTCGTCGGCACCGCCACAATGACCGTCCTGTCTCGCCAGCGAGGGCCTATAGTGCAGGCGAGCCCTCGCCACTGCAGGGCACCGCGAGGTGCGTCATGTTCGCCTGGACCGCGTTCGCCCTGCTCGCCGCCGCCACGGCCGCCCCGTCGCCGCCCACACCGTCGCGACCTTCATCGCACACGGCAGCGGCCGTCCAGAGAGAGGCAACACCGCCGGTTCCGGCGACGACTACCGCGGCAACCGCCGTTCCGATCCCTGAGCAGATCATGCAACTTCCACCGGCGCTGCATACGCTGCTGCAGCAGCGCATCGACCGCGGCGCCGATGCCGAACACCGTCTGCAGCAACTGGTGGCGCTGGCCTTCGATGCCAACGGCCTGGACCTGCAGTACGACCCCAAGGCCACCCACAGCGTCGCCGAGAGCTACGCCACGCGCCACGTCAACTGCCTGTCCTTCACCCTGCTGTTCGTGGCGATGGCGCGCGACGTCGGGCTGCAGGCGCAGGTCCAGGAAGTACGTCGCGTGCTGAGCTGGTACGAGGACGGCAATGCGCTGTACAACGTCGGCCACGTCAACGCCGGCGTGCGCGTGGACAGCGGCCGCGGCAGCATCGACCTGGACCGCAGCGTGCTGATGGACCGGCGCGGGCCGCAGCCGATCTCCGACCGCCGCGCCCTCGCCCACTACTACAACAACCGCGGCGCCGAACTGCTGGTCGACGGCGACCTCGACGGCGCCCGCGCGCATCTGGCGATGGCCCTGCAGATGGACCCACGCTTCGCCGGGGCCTGGAACAACCAAGGCGTGCTGGCGATGCGCGATGGCGACAGCGCCGCCGCCGCACGCGACTACGCCAAGGCGTTGGAGATCGATCCGGAGCACCTGCCGGCGCTGTCCAACGCCGTGGGCCTGGCCCGACGCCTGGGCGACGGCACGCGGGAGGCCGCCCTGCAGCGGCAGATGGAACAGGTGCGCCAACGCGACCCATTCCAGCAATACCTGCTCGGCAACGAGGCGGAACGGCGCCAGGACTACGCCGCGGCCATCGCCTATTACCGTCACGCGCTGCACCTCTACGACGGCGCCCACCTGCTGTACTTCGCCCTGGCCCGCGCCTACCTGCACAGCGGCGACACCCGCCGCGCCACCGCGGCGCTGCGCGAGGCCATGGCCCACGCCGATCCGGCCACGCAACCGCGCTACCAAGGCAAGCTGGACGCGCTGCGCAGGCTGTCTTCCACCGCGCGGCCGCTGCGCTAGCGCACCCTAGCCGGCCGCGTGCGCGCAGGCGCCACGCCGTGCCGCCTGGCGCGCCCACAGGTAGATCAGCAGGCCGCCCACGGCCATCGCCGCGCCGACATAGCCGGTGGAGGTCCAGCCCAGGCCGGCGCCGATGGCGATTCCGCCCAGCCACGGCCCCAGCGCGTTGGCCAGGTTGAACGCGGCATGGTTGGAGGCCGCGGCCAGGGTCTGCGCATCGCTGGCCACGTCCATCAGGCGGGTCTGCAGCACCGGCGCCAAAGCGCCCATGCTGCCGACCGCGACCACCGCCGGCAGCACCGCCCACGGCGAAGTGGCCGCCAGCGGGAACACCAGCAACACCGCCAGCGACCACAGCAACACCAGCGGCACCGCGCGGAACTGCATCCGGTCGAACAGCCAGCCGCCGGCCAGATTGCCGAGCAGGCCGCCCAGCCCGAATGCGCCCATCGCCACCGGGATCCAGTGTTCGGACACGCCGGTGACCTCCATCAGGGTCGGTGCCAGATAGCTGAAGACGCAGAACATGCCGGCGAAGCCGATCGCGCCGATGCCCAGCGCCAGCCACACCTGCGTGCGGTTGAAGGCGCGCAGTTCGCGCAACGGCGAGGGCCGCGCCTCCTGCGGATCGGCCGGCAGCAGGCGCCACACCAGCACCACCGTCAGCACCGCGATCGCCGCGACCAGGGCGTAGGCATAGCGCCATTCCGCCACCTGGCCGAGCCAGGTCGCCAGCGGGTTGCCGACCAGCACCGCCAGGTTGAGGCCGAGCAGCACCCGGCTGACCGCCGCGCCACGCTGGTCGGGCGGACCGATCGACGCGGCCACCAGGGTCGCCACACCGAAATAGGCGCCGTGCGGCAGGCCGGCGACGAATCGCGCCAGCAGCATGCTGTGATAGTCCGGCGCCACCGCGCTGGCCAGATTGCCGAACGCATAGAAGCCCATCAGCGCCAGCAGCAGATCGCGGCGCGACCAGCGCGCGCCGAGGATCGCCAGCAGCGGCGCACCGACCACCACGCCCAGCGCATAGGCACTGATCAGATGCCCGACCTGCGGCGCATCGATGACCAGACCACGGCCGATGTACGGCATCAGCCCCATGGTGGAGAACTCGCTGGTGCCGATCGCGAAACCGCCCATCGCCAGCGCGAACAGGATCAGCACGTAGCCGCGCCGCGACAGCGGCGCCGTGGCGGATGAGGTCATGCGCACGTCCCGAAGGAAAGGGCCGCCCATTATTGTGCATTGCAGCAAGTCCTGCAGCCCCGCCTGCGCAACGCCGCGTTGCGCGGCGCCGCTGGTGGCGCCCGGGGTGGCGATGCCCTCGCGAAGGTGCCGCCGCAGCAACGCACTGTCCCACCGCACCGCCGCGAAACCGCCGCGCGCGTCCCCATGTCCTGCACGCACACCGCCTTGCAGCGCCCCGCTGTAGGGTCGGCCGCCCCACCCCACCACCAAGAGACCCACCGATGACCGACACCGCTTCCCCGCTGTTCACGCCGTTGCGCCTGGGCGCGATCGCACTGGCCAACCGCATCGTGATGGCGCCCCTGACCCGCAACCGTGCCGAAGGCGAAGGCCGCATCCCCACGCCGCTGGCCGCCGAGTACTACGGCCAGCGCGCCAGCGCCGGCCTGCTCATCGCCGAGGCGACCCAGATCAGCCCGATGGGCCAGGGCTACAAGGACACCCCGGGGATCTACAGCGACGCACAGGTCGCGGCCTGGAAGAAAGTCACCGACGAGGTGCATCGCCGTGGCGGCAAGATCGTGCTGCAGCTGTGGCACGTCGGCCGCATCTCGCACGTCAGCCTGCTGCCGGGCGGCGCCGCCCCGGTGGCGCCCAGCGCGCTGCGCGCCGATGCCAAGACCTTCACCGCCGAGGGCTTCACCGACGTCTCCGCCCCACGCGCGCTGCGCCTGGACGAGATCCCCGCGCTGATCGAGGACTTCCGCCGCGCCGCCCGCAACGCCATCGCCGCCGGCTTCGATGGCGTGGAAGTGCATGCCGCCAACGGCTACCTGATCGACCAGTTCCTGCGCGACGGCAGCAACCATCGCGACGACGCCTACGGCGGCAGCATCGAGAACCGCACCCGCCTGCTGTTCGAAGTGGTTGAAGCGGTGGCACAGGAAATCGGCGCCGACCGTACCGGCGTGCGCCTGTCGCCGGTGACCCCGGCCAACGATGCGCGCGACAGCGACCCGCAGCCGCTGTTCGAGCGCGCGGTGGAACGCCTGGATCCGCTGGGCCTGGCCTTCGTGCACGTGATCGAAGGCGCCACCGGCGGCCCGCGCGACAACATCGCCTTCGACTATGCGGCGCTGCGCGCCAAGTTCCACGGTCCGTGGCTGGTGAACAACGGCTACGACAAGGCACTGGCCGAAGAGGCCGTGGCCTCCGGTCGCGCCGACGCGGTGGCGTTCGGCCGCCCGTTCATCGCCAACCCGGACCTGGTGGAACGACTGCGCCGCGACGCGCCCTTGAACCAGGTGGACGCCGACACGCTGTACGGCGGCGGCGCCAAGGGCTACACCGACTACCCGACGCTGGATTGATCGCGTCCTGCGGCGGCACCGCATCGGTGCCGCCGCGGCGGGCGATGCAGTGGGGCTCGCCCGCTCAGGCCTTGCGCAGGAAGCAGGTCTTCAGCACCAGGCCCTTGATCTTGTCCGAGTTGCCTTCGATGTGTTCGGCATCGTCTTCGACCAGGCGGATGCCGCGGATCACCGTGCCCTGCTTCAGCGGGATCGACGAGCCCTTGACCTTCAGGTCCTTGATCACCACCACCGTGTCGCCGGCCTGCAGCACGTTGCCGTTGCTGTCGCGTACCACCGTCGCCGCGTCGTTGGCGGCGTCGGCCGCGACCGGCCACTCGTGGCCGCAGTCCGCGCACACCCAGTTGGCGCCGTCGACATAGGTGTTTTCCAGGGTGCATTGCGGACAGGCGGGTGCGGCGGGCATGGGAATCCTTGATACGGCGACGACGGCGAGCCGCCTATTGTAGCCGCCCGCCCCGTGCCGCCGTGCGGCCGCGCCAGCCGCAGGAATGCCATGTCCGCCTCGTCCGGGTCCCGTCTCGCGATCTACGCCGCGCTCGCCGGCAATCTGGCCATCGCCATCGCCAAGTTCGTCGCCGCCGGGCTCTCCGGCAGTTCGGCGATGCTCAGCGAAGGCGTGCATTCGCTGGTGGACACGGTCAACGAGCTGTTGCTGCTGTACGGCCTGCGCCGCGCCGCACGCCCCGCGGACGCCACCCATCCGTTCGGGCATGGACGCGAACTGTACTTCTGGAGCTTCATCGTCGCCCTGCTGGTGTTCGCGCTCGGCGCCGGAGTGTCGCTGTACGAGGGCATTGCCCACATCCGCGATCCGCAGCCGGCCAGCGACCACACCCTCAACTACATCGTGCTGGGGCTGTCGCTGTTGTTCGAGGGCGGCTCGTGGTGGGTCTCGCTGCGCGAGTTCCGCGCGCGCAAGGGCCGCCTGAGCTACGTGCAGGCGTTCCGCGAGAGCAAGGACCCGAGTCTGTTCACCGTGCTGGTGGAAGACAGCGCAGCGTTGATCGGCCTGTTGATCGCGCTGGCCGGGCTGCTCGCCGCGCAATGGCTGGACATGCCGGCACTGGATGGCGTCGCCTCCATCGGCATCGCCGCGGTGCTGGCCTGTTCGGCGTTCGTGCTGGCACGCGAGACCAAGGGCCTGCTGATCGGCGAGCCGGCGGCGCGTCCGCTCGGCGACGCGCTGCGGCGCATCGCCGCGGCCGATCCGGACGTGCGCGCGGTCAACGGCGTACTCAGCGTGCAGATGGGGCCGGACCAGGTGGTGGCCGCGCTCAGCGCCGAATTCGAGGACCAGCGCAGCACCGCGCAGATCGAAGCGTGCATCGAGCGCATCGAGGCCGCCGCGCGCGCCGAGCATCCGGAACTGCAGGCGCTGTTCGTCAAGCCGCAGACCCCGGAGACCTGGCTGGCCCGGCGCACCGCGCTGCGCCGGCCGCCGCCGGCCTGAATGGCGGCGCCCCGACGCGACTTGCGGCCCTGCGCCGCTTTTCGTTAGGGTAGCCGGGTAGCACCCCCTCTCATCGCGCTGTGACTGTGCCGGCGTATCCCCCTTACTCACTGAACGAGGTTTCCCATGGAGATCGCCAACGGGCTTGTCGCCACCATCCACTACACCCTCACCGACGACGCCGGTGAAGTGATCGACCAGTCCTCGCCGGACAATCCGCTGAGCTACCTGCACGGCGCCGGCAACATCGTGCCGGGCCTGGAAAAGGCGCTGACCGGCAAGCGCACCGGCGAGTCGGTCAAGGCCGACGTGATCCCGGCCGAGGGCTACGGCCCGCGCCACGAGCAACTGGTGCAGCAGGTGCCGCGCGGTTCGTTCCCGGATGCCGGGTCGCTGGCGCCGGGCATGCAGTTCCAGGCGCAGACCGACCAGGGCCCGCTGCTGGTCACGGTCACCGAGGTCGGCGAAGAACTGGTGACCATCGACGGCAACCACCCGCTGGCCGGGCAGGTGCTGCACTTCGCCGTGGAAGTGGCCGGCGTGCGCGAGGCCACCGAGCAGGAAAAGAACCAGGGCCACGCCGGCGCCGCGCTGTAAGCGACCCGGTTTCGCGTCCCCGACGAGGCCCGCCGATGCGGGCCTCGTGCGTTTGCGCCCGCGCTTGCGTCGCGCGACGGCTTGCCCCACAGTGCGCGGCCCCTCCCGCCCCCGGCACCGTCATGCGCCTCGGTATCGACTTCGGCACCAGCAATTCCGCCGCCGCCGCGGTGATCGACGGCCGCGTGGTGCCGATCGAGTTCGGCGCGCAGCAACAGTTCCGCACCACGGTGTACTTCCCCGAGCTGATGCGCGACCCGGCCGAGTTCGACCTGACCCCGGCGCTGGAACGGCAGGTGGACGAGCTGATCGAATCCGGCCGCCGCGACGCGCTCGCCGCCGGCCGCGAACGTAGCCCGGACGCACTGCGCCGCGACGCGATCCGGGTGGTGCGCCGGCAGTGGATGGAAACGCAGATGCGCGAGCCGCGCAGTTCCGCGGCGCTGCTGCAGAACGCGGTGTACGGCGACGACGCACTGGACGCGTATTTCGTCGAAGGCGAAGGCAACCTGGTGCAGAGCCCCAAGTCCATGCTGGGCTACAACCTGCATCCGCGCGCACGCCAGACCATCACCGGTATCGCCGCGCACATTCTCGAACACATCCGCCTGACCGCCTCGCAGCAACTGGGCGTGCAGGTGCGCCGCGCCCTGCTCGGCCGCCCGGTGCAGTTCCGCAGCTCGATCGGCGAGGCCGGCAACGCGCAGGCGCTGGAGATCCTGCACAGCGCCGCGATCACCGCCGGCTTCGACGACGTCGCCTTCCTGGAGGAACCGGCCGCCGCGGCGATGCACTACCACGCGGTCAGCCGCGAGCGCCACGCCGCGGTGGTGGTGGACATCGGCGGCGGCACCACCGACATCGCCCACGCCAGCGTCGGCGGCGACGCCGCGCCGCAGGTGCACCGCGCCTGGGGCATCCCGCGCGGCGGCACCGACATCGATCTGGCGCTGAGCCTGGCCGGATTCATGCCGCAGTTCGGCCGCGGCCTCACCCGCGTGCCCTCGCACCACTACGTCGAGGCGGCGATGGTGCAGGACACCACCCGCCAGCGCGATTTCCGCCAGCATCGCTACGACGCCGTCCCCGCACCGTACGAGGCGCGCCTGCAGGCGCTGCAGGAACCGGGCAACACCGCGCGCCTGTACCGTGCGGTGGAGCGCAGCAAGATCCGCCTCAGCGACGCCGAGCACCACGCCGAGACCCTGGACTACATCGAAGCAGGCTTGCAGGTGCAGGTGCAGGCCGAGGAACTGGTGCAGGCCGCACGCAGCTATCTGGAAGCCCTGCAGGAGTTGCTGGCGCAGGTGCGCCAGGACATCGGCGGCGACCCGGCCGCGGTGTTCCTGA
>NZ_AQOJ01000954.1:0-10977 GCF_000364685.1 Xanthomonas sp. SHU 166 | reverse complement strand
CATGTCGCGCGCCGGCTACCTGCAGCGCCTGGTCGCTGCGGCGTTCCCGCAAGCGCGTCTGGTCCACGGCGACCCCTCGTTCGGCGTGGTGCAGGGCCTGGCGCTGGCCGCCGCGCAGGACTGACGCAGCACAGGCGTCGGCGGCCCCTCCCCGACCGGTCGCTCGCGGCCGGCGCGCCGCCTGCGGCCCGCATTGTTCATGCAGCGGGCGCACGACTGGCGTAGCATGGCGGCACGCTTCAGCGTCACGTCGCTACGCGCGTCTCGTCCGGCCGTTCCTGTCGCCCGACTCGCTTCCTTCTCGCGCCAACCTCCGTCCTTTGCCGGCCGGATCCTTCGGAGCGCCATGTCCCCCGCCCCTGCCACGCTCCAGATCGAGCGCCTGGCGTCGCCGCTTCAGCCGCCTCCCCGGCCGACAGGTCCGGATCGGGGCGGCGACGCATGAGCGAGAGCGCGCGGGACGCGACCGACGCTGACATCGCCTGCGACCGCTGCGACGCGATCTGCTGCCGCCTGACCGTCCTGGTGATGCCGGACGACCACGTGCCCGAGCATCTCACCGAGTACACACGCGAGGGCCTGCACGTGATGGCGCGCGACGAGGACGGCTGGTGCGTGGCGGTGGATGGCGCGCGCATGTGTTGCTCCATCTACGCGCAGCGCCCGGCGGTCTGCCGCAAGTTCGCGATGGCCGGCCCGTACTGCCGCGAGATCCGCCGTACCCACCACGAGCAACTGACCCGTGGCATTCCCCTGACGATGTACTGACTGCAGGAGTTCCAGCATGGCACGACCGACCAGCACCACCGCTTCGCCCAGCGCACGGAACACACGCGGCGCCAGCGCCGCGGACAAGGCGCAAAAGGGCCTCAGCCGCGAGCGCATCGAGGCCGACCTGGCCGCGTTCCACCAGGCCGGCGGCCGCGTCGAGGTGCTCGGCACCACCCGCGTGCTGAAGAAGGTCGACGTCGCCGACGCGGGCTAGCGCCCGCGCATCCCGCCGTCATCGCGCGCACCTGCGGCAGGACACGGCCGGACATGGACGCCGGTCCACGCCGCGCGAGGACGCGGCGCCTGGCACGCGACGACGGCGCCTCCGGTTGGCGCCGACGACCACACGGCCAGGCCCAACACGGCGTCCTCGGAGCTCCGGCGCCAGCGCGCAAGCACGGCACCGTCTTCACGCTAAAAGCGCATACTGCGATCTCTTCCACGGTCTCGTTTCGGCATGCTCCTGCGCTCCCTGTCCGCCGAACTCGGCCAGCCCGCCTGCGGCAACTGTCGCGATGGCGAGCCGCTGGATTTCGCCGTGCGCATGGCGTTCCAGCCGATCGTCGATGCCGCCACCCGCTCCATCTACGCCTACGAGGCGCTGGTGCGCGGCGAGGACGGCAGCGGCGCGGCGGCGGTGCTGGCGCGGGTGCGCCCGCAGCAGATGTACCGCTTCGACCAGACCTGCCGGGTGCAGGCGATCGCCACTGCCGCGCAGCTGGGCCTGCGCACGCGCCTGTCGATCAACTTCATTCCCAATGCGGTGTACGAACCGGCGACCTGCATCCGCCTGACCCTGAGGGCGGCCGAGCACTTCGGCGTGCCCACCGGCGACCTGATCTTCGAGTTGAGCGAGTCCGAACGCATCGCCGACCTGCCCAAGGTCGTGCGCATCCTGCTCGACTACGCGCAGCGCGGCTTCCTCACCGCGATCGACGACTTCGGCGCCGGCCACTCCGGCCTCAACCTGCTCGCCGATTTCCAGCCGCACCTGATCAAGCTGGACATGGCGCTGATCCGCGGCATCGACGGCAGCGCCGCGCGCCGCCACATCGTCGGCGGCATCGTCGCGATGGCCGCGCCACTGGGCTGCCGCATCCTCGCCGAGGGCGTGGAGACGCCTGCCGAGTACCGTGCACTGCGCGCGCTGGGCATCGACCTCTACCAGGGCTATCTGTTCGCCAAGCCGGCGCTGGAAGCCTTGCCGGACGTCACCGAAGCGCAGTGGGAGGCGCTGGAACGCGCCGGTTGAGACGCCCACCGCCGCAGCGCACGCCAGCACGACTTGCCCGCGGCGGCCACGCTTGCGACCATCGCGCCTCCCCTGCGTGTTCCGAAGTGCAATGCCCTCGCTCCATACCCTGCTGCCGCCGTGGACGCACCGCTGGCTCGACGTGATCGTGCCCGGCGCGCAGATCGTGCTGATCGTGCTCGGCGCCTGGTTGCTGCGGACCTTGCTGCGACGGTTGATCCGGCGCCTGGGCGAGCACTACGCGCTGCCGCCGGAACTGGTGATGATGGCGCGCCGCGGCAGCGGCTTCGTGATCTACGCGGCGGCGCTGCTGCTGATCCTGGACCGCTTCGGCGTCTCCGGCACCGTGCTGTGGACCGCCTTCACCGGCTTCGCCGCGGTCGCGGCGGTGGCGTTCTTCGCCGCCTGGAGCGTGCTGTCCAACATCTTCTGCACGCTGTTGATCTTCACCACGCGCCCGTTCCGCCTGCACGACCACATCGAATTGCTGGAGAACGGCGAAAAGCCGGGACTGAAGGGCCAAGTGATCGACATCAACCTGATCTACACCACGCTGCGCGAGGAACGCGACGGCGACGGCGAGAGCGTGCTGCAGATCCCCAACAGCCTGTTTTTCCAGCGCAGCACGCGCCGCTGGCGCGGCCATCCGGTTCCATCCGGGCTGGGCTGAGCGCCGCACGCCACCCACGCCGACGCTGACGCCATCCACATGACGCAGCCGCTATGGTCGATGCCAGCCGCCTTGCGCGGCGATCTCCCCTTTCCCGACCAGGTACTGCATGGAACCCGTCATTCATCCGTTCGCCGACCTCTTCGCCCAACTTGGCCTGCCCAACAGCGAAGGCGAGATTCGCCAGTTCATCGCCCAGCATGCGCCGCTGCCCGATGGCATGCGCCTGGAAGAAGCACCGTTCTGGACGCCCGCGCAGGCGCAACTGCTGCGCGAGGAGCGCCTGGAAGACGCCGACTGGGCGATCGTGGTCGATCAGCTCAACATCGCGCTGCACGCGCAGCCCAAGCCTTGACCCGACCGCGCCGGCTGCGCGTCAACGCAGCTGGCTGTCCTTGCTGCCGCGGCGGTTGTAGCCGCTGTGCTCGTGCTGCGCGCGGTCCTGCGCGTCCTGGCAGGCCACGCACAGGCGCACACCCGGCACGGCCTTGCGCCGCGCCTCGGGAATCGGCGCATCGCAGTCCTCGCAGTGGCTCAGCCCTGGCCCCTGCGGAAGTTGGCTGCGCGCCCGCTTGATCGCATCCTCGACGGTCGCATCGATCTGGTCCTGCACCGCGCCGTCGCCTGCCCACCCAGTGGCCATGGTCGTCTCCGCACTGTTGCCTTGCCTGGATGATGCGGCCGGCACCGGCGAATGCAATGCACGCCGGCTTCACCTCGCCGAGACGTTCATGCAGCGCCGCCCGGCGTCCCGCCTCACCAGATCAGGTCGTCCGGGACCTTGAACTGGCTGTAGTACGGATCGTCCTCGCCGCTGGCCGGCGTTGCCGCCAGCGCATCGAACACGATGGTCGCCGGATCGCGCGCGACGATCTTCTCCACGACGGCGCGCGGCACCGGCACATAGCCGGCATCCAGCCGCGCGATCGCCACACTGCCGGCGATCAGTTGCGCGCGCAGCATCGCATCCACCCGCAGCCGCTGGATCTTGCCGGCATCGGTGAAGTGGTAGTCGATTTCGCCGTCGGCCTTGAGCTTGTGGCTTTCGACCAGTTGCCGTGCCTGCACGCGCTGCTCCTGCGCACGCGCCTGCGCATTGCGCTCGGCGGACAGCGCACGATCGCGCTCCACCCGCTCCTGCCGCAACCGCTCGCTCTCCAGCTGCTCGGCACTGGGCGGCGGCGGGGTCTTGCCCTGGCGCGCCTTGGCCTGCTCGCGCGCGACCTGCGCCACCTGGCTCTTCTTCACCAGGCCGGCCTTGAGCAATTGCTCCTGCAGGGGATTGCGCATCGGAAGCGTCCATGGACTCGGATTCGGGAGCCGCATGATACCCGCAGCACCGGTGCCCGCCCGCGAAGGCCGCCCACGGCGGATGCCCCGCCGCGCGCGGCAGGCTAAGGTGGCGGGATGGACACCCTGCGCTACCTCGTCGGCTACCCACCCCAGGTCCTGGACCAGGTGCGCGAACTGATCGCGCGCCAGCGCCTGGGCGACTGGCTGCGCCGCCGCTACCCCGAGGCCAACACGGTGCGCACCGATCGCCAGTTGTACGACTACACGCAGGCGCTGAAGGACCGTTGCATGCGCAGCGCCGAGCCGCTGCACAAGGTGATCTACGACAACCGCCTGCAGGCGGTGAAGCACGCGCTGGGCACCCACACCACGGTGTCGCGGGTGCAGGGCGGCAAGCTCAAGGCCAGCCGCGAGATCCGCATCGCCGGCGTGTTCCGCGACGCGCCGGCGGCGTTCCTGCCGATGATCGTGGCCCACGAACTGGCGCACCTGAAGGAAAGCGCGCACAACAAGGCCTTCTACCAGCTGTGCGCACACATGACGCCGGACTACCACCAGTTGGAGTTCGACCTGCGTCTGTACCTGACCCAGTTGGAACTGGCCGAGCGCTGAGATGCCATCGCGTGCGGCCGCCGCCCGGCGCCCGTACACTGCGCCCCCACCGATCACCACAGCCCCGATGTCCAGCCCCGTCCGTCTCGACAAGCATCTCGCCGCCCTGCTGCCGTGTTCGCGCGGCGAGGCGCAGCAGTACATCGAGGGCGGCTGGGTCAGCGTGGACGGGGTGGTGGTCGAGGAACCGCAGACACCGATCACCACCCAGCAGGTGACGCTGGCGCCCGACGCGCAACTCGGCCCGGCGCAGGCGGTCACGCTGCTGCTGCACAAGCCGGCCGGGATGCGCGCCGAGGATGCGATGGCATTGGCGACGCCCGGCAACCGCAGCGCGCTGGATGCCAGCGACATGCGTGTGCTCAAGCGCCATTTCCTGCGCCTGAGCATGCCGCTGCCGCTGGAGACGGAGGCCAGCGGGCTGCTGGTGCTGAGCCAGGACCGCCGCGTGCTGCGGCGGCTGAGCGAGGATGCGGCCACGCTGGAGCAGGAGTTCGTGGTGGAGGTGAGTGGCACGTTGCAGCCCTATGGCCTGCATCGGCTCGCGCACGGCCTGCGCCATGGCCAGCGCACGCTGCCGCCGTGCAAGGTCAGCTGGCAGAGCGAACAGCGCCTGCGCTTCGCGATCAAGCACGTGCAGCCTGGCCAGTTGCACGACATGTGCGCGCAGGTCGGGCTGGAAGTGACCGGCCTGCGCCGCCTGCGCATCGGCCGCATTCCGCTGGGCAAGCTGGCGCCGGGCGAGTGGCGTTACCTGCCGGAGGGTGAGCGGTTCTGAGGAGCGGCGGGCGCTGCGGCGATCATTGTTGTCAGCGGCCGTACCCTCACCCCAACCCCTCTCCCGGGGGGAGAGGGGCTAGGAGCGCGCGCAGTGACTCAGGGCTTTGCCAGCGCGCGCTGGATCGCCTGCTCGGCCAATGGTGCCATCACCGCATAGCCGGCGTTGTTGGGGTGCACACCATCGATGGCCACGGTCTTGTCCATGCCGCCGTCGCGGTTGCTCAGCTTGCTGTAGTAGTCCAGGTACACCGCGTCGTGCTGCTGCGCGTACTGCTGCATCCAGGCATTGAGCGCACGCACCTTCTGCGCCGGCTGCAGGCCCGGGCGCCACGGATAGTCGGTCACCGGCAGCACCGAGGCCAGCACCACCTTGATGTGGTGGGCTTGGGCCAGTTCGGTCATCGAGCGCAAGTTGTCCTCGATCATCTCCAGGGTGGACAGGCCGGTGTTGCCGGCCAGATCGTTGGTGCCGGCCAGGATCACCACCACCGCCGGCTTCAGGTCGATCACGTCCTGGCGGAAGCGCACCAGCATCTGCGCGGTGGTCTGCCCGGAAATGCCACGATTGACGTAGGCGGACTTGCCGGGGAAGAACGTGGTGCCTTCGCGACGGCCCCAGGCGTCGGTGATGGAGTCGCCGTAGAACACCACGCGCGGCGCGTCCGCGGCCGGCGCCGGCAGCGCGGCATTGTCGGCGCGATAGCGCTGCAGTTGCGCCCAGTCCAGCAGGCGTTGCTGCATCGCCTTCACTTCATCGGGCTTGAGCGTGTCCGGCGCCCGCGTGTACAGCGCATCGACCTTGCCCTCCAGCGCCGCGGTGGACACGGGCGTTGCCGCCTGCACGGCGCCGGCGGCCGTGGCGCACAGCGCGATGGCGAGGGACAACAGCGAGGGGCATTTCATCGAGGCATTCCTTGTGCGGACAACGGTGATCGCACAGTGTAACCAACCGCTCGCACCGCCCATGCGGCGTCGCCGCAGCGCACTGCGGGCACGTCGGACTGCACCGCGATTCAGCCCGCGCTCACGCGGCGAATCCGGCACAAGGGATCGATGGCGCATATCGCCACGCGCCACGCGGACGCAATCTGCCGCGCCGTGTCGATGCGCGGCAACACGCGGCCGCGACGGCCATCGCAGCCTGCGACGACATGCGTCACGCGCGTGCCGGCACGATGACAACGCGATGCCGCCGCCATCGTTTTTCGCTATCGCAGCAACCTTTTGCAAAGGCCCTAACTTTTTCGTAAGTACATGACACGCAAGGATTTTCACTTCTAGGATGGCCGCGGACGTGACGGGGGGATCCTCACTCCCAAGCCCGAAGGACATCCATGAAAACGCGTGATGCACACCAGAACCACTCCCGCCTGCGGCTGGCGTTGATTCCCGGCTTGATGTTCAGCGCAATGGCGATGGCGCAGTCCGCAGGCACCGCAGCGGCGACGACCGACACCAGCGCCGCCAGCGCACAATGGCGCAGCACGTTCTCCGGCGGCACGCCGTTCGCCACGCACAGCCTCTGGGACAGTGCCGGCGGCGGCTTCCTCAACACCCGCTTCGCGCCCGGCGAATGGCAGATCACTCCGTTCAACGCCACGCGCCTGAAGACCGCGTGGACCTTCACCACCCAGGGCGACGTCTCGGCCACGCCGACCGTGCAGGGCACGGCGCTGTACGTGCCGGACTGGGGCGGCCAGCTGTATCGCATCGACACCGACCTGGGCAAGGCGGTGTGGCAGGTGAAGCTGGCCGACTACACCGGCATCGCCGGTTCGCTGTCGCGCAACAGCCCGGCGATCGCGCGCGACAGCGTGCTGGTCGGCGACCAGGCCAGCGGCACGGTGCTGGCGATCGACAAGGCCACCGGCAAGCTGCTGTGGAAGACCCTGGTCGAATCCAACCCGCAGGCGCGCATCACCGCCTCGCCGGTGATCTACGGCGACCGCGTCTACGTCGGCGTGTCCTCCGGCGACTGGGGCGGCCTGAGCGCCGGCTACAAGTATTCCTTCCGCGGCAGCGTCGCCGCGCTGGACCTGAAGACCGGCAAGCTGCTGTGGAGCTTCCGCACCACGCCGGAGGGCTACACCGGTGCCTCGGTGTGGGGCACGCTGGCGATCGATCCGCTGCGCCAGCGCGTCTACGCCACCACCGGCAACAACTACTCGGTGCCGACCGAGGTCGCCAGCTGCGTCAAGAACGCCAACGGCGACAAGACCGCGCAACTGGCGTGCATGGCGCCGGACAACTACGTCGACTCGGTGCTGGCGCTGGACATGCGCAGCGGCAAGCCGGTGTGGACGCGCCGCCTGCAGGGCGCCGACGCCTGGTCGCTGTCGTGCCTGGTCGCGCCGACCAATGGCCTGTGCCAGGACCCGCAGGGGCCGGACTACGACTTCAGCGGCGGCGGCGCCAACCTGTTCACGGCGATCCGCAACGGCAAGCCGCAGGCGCTGGTCGGTGCCGGACAGAAGAGCGGCGTGTACTGGGCCTTCGACGCCGACACCGGGCAGACCGTGTGGTCGACCCAGGTCGGCCCGGGCGGCACCGCCGGCGGCATCGAGTGGGGCTCGTCGGTGGATCCGTTCTCCGGTCGCGTGTACGTGGCCATCAACAACAACGAGCACACCGCGTACACGCTGGCGCCGGGCAACACCGAGACCTGGAACGCCGGCTCCTGGGCCGCGCTGGATGCGGCCAGCGGCAAGATCCTCTGGCAGGTCAAGGTGCCGGGCACCGATCCGGTGCAGACCGCGTTCGGCGCCGGCGGCCGCGGCCCGCTGGCGTCGTCGCCGGGCCTGGTCTATGCCGGCTCGATGTCCGGCGCGATGACCGTGCTCGATGCCAAGACCGGCGCCACGCTGTGGAGCTTCGATGCCGGCGGCTCGGTGTCCAGCGCACCGGCGATCGTCGATGGTGCGGTGTACTGGGGTGCGGGCTACAGCCGCTTCAACTTCGGCACCGGGGTCAACAAGCTGTACAAGTTCGTGCCGTCGAACCGGCGCCGCTGAGCGCAGCTCAGGGCCGCCTCTTCGGTTGTAGTGCCTCTCCTGCGAATGCCTCTCCTGCGCAAGCGGGAGAGGCTGTTGCACGACGATCGAGCGCATAACGAAGCGCAAGGCGTCAGGTGAGATCACGTGGCGCGCGTACGCTTGGACAGCGCGCGCTGCGACGAGAGCTGACACGAGGCAACGCCAGGCCCATGAAGATCCGGCGGGCTCCGCTTCCCGCGAAGCCCGCCGACGATCAGCTGACCGCTCAGTTGAACGTGTAGTCCAGGGTCAGGAACATTTCCCGGCCGTTGTACTCGCTCGCGGTCTGCCCGGTGGTGACGAACTCGAAGCCGCCGGCGTAATACGGAATCGCACCGACCTTGTCGAAGATGTTCGACACGGTGAGCTTCGCATGCAGGTCCGGCGTGACCTGCAGGCCGACCGAGCCGTTCCAGGTGATCCACGCCGGCGCGTGGCCCCGATAGGTCGTATCCGGCACGGTCACCTGGTTGCCGTCCTGGGTGACCTGGCAGACGCCGGTGGACACCGTGTTGCCGCCATTGGACACCGTGACCATGCCGGGCTGGATGCCGTTGGGCAGCACGTCGCAGCCGGCGTAGTTGGGGGCACGCATGCGGCCATTGCGCACGCCGGAGATCGACACGTTCCAGCGGCCCTTGGTCCAGTCGGCGATCCAGGTCATGCGGCTGGCCACGTTCTGATAGCGGGTGTTCTGCAACGGATCGGAGGCCAGCACGCGCTGCTTGTACGACAGGTTGTTGGTGTAGTTGATGCCGGCGCGGAAGTCGCCGTAGCCGTCGGTGTGGAACTTGTAGTCCAGCGTCGCATCGACGCCGGCCACGTACAGCGAGGCTTCGTTGATCGGGCCCGATTGCACCGACACGATCTGGCCGTTGGCGTCGCGCTTCACCATCTGGGTGACCATCCGGCAATACTCCGATCCGGCCACGTGCGCCGTGTACGGCGACAGGCCCGACGTCCCGTTCGGCTTCAGCCCGGTCAGGCAGCCGGCTTCGTCGGCGAGCACGGTGTCCTGGCCGAGGTACTGGATGGCGTTGTCCACGCCCATGTTCCAGTAGTCGGCCGACACCGACAGCCCCTGCACGCCCGGCACCTGCCAGACGAACCCGTAGGTCCAGGAGTGTCCGGTCTGCGGCAGCAGCAGGCGGCTGCCGTTGGTGTAGAGCGTGTAGTACTGCGACCCGGGGCGCTGCACGCTGTTGCACCAGGTGTTGTTGTTCTGCCCGGCCTTGATCGCGTTCACGCACTGCAGCGGGTCGGCGTAGAAGCCCACCGGCGAGGTCGAACCGGTCAGGTAGATGGCCTGCATGTCCGGCGCCTTGAAGTTGGTGCCGTAGCTGCCGCGCAGCAGCAGACCGTCGTACGGACGCCACTCCAGGCCCGAGCCCCAGGTGCGGGCGATGTCGGCACGGCTGGCGTCGTTGTACTTGTCCAGGCGGCCGGACAGCGTCCAGGTCACCGACTCCAGCACCGGCACGCGGAACTCCGTGCCCAGCGAGAAACGCTGCCGGGTGCCGGCACCGGTGAGGTAGGCGCCGAACGGGTTCTGGAACGTGGACGGATCCGCCGCACGCGGGTCGGGCGACAGCTTGAAGCCGTTGTGTGCAGCTTCGAGCACCGCGGCCCAGCCCACCGACCGATCGGCCCAGGGCAGCTTGAACAGGTCGCCGTTGACGCGCAGCTGCGCCTGGTCGAGCCAGGACGACGCGGTGTTGACGCCGGTCACCGCGAACTGGTCGTACTGCTGCGGGGTGATCGGGTTCCAGAACTGCTGCCAGTTGAATGCGTAGATCGGCAGGCCGTCGGCGGTGGTGCCCTGCTGCTGGCCGAGGAAGAAGGTGTTGGTGGCCTGCGCGTTGTAGCCGGTGAACGCCTCGCGGACGATGTACTTCTGCGTGTTGAGGTTGAGGTCCCAGTTGAAACGGCCGTCGAACACGGTGCCGCGCAGGCCGGCCTGCAGGTTCCAGTTGCGCTCGCGGTCGTAGGTGTTGGCGCTGACGCCGATCTCTTTCTGGGTCAGCTGGCGGATCACCTGGTTGACCGTCTGCCCGGTGGTCTGGTCGTAGAACGGGCCGGCGCTGAACACGTTGAGCTGCGTGTTGGAGATGCCCACGGTCTGGTACAGCGCGGCCGAGCCGTAGAACTGCAGACCGTTCTGGAAGTCGTACTCGCCCGCCAGATAGCCGCTGTTGCTGATGCTGCCCGGGGTCAGCACCCAGTTCTGGAACAGCGCCGGCTGCGCGCAGTAGAAGCCGTTGTCGGTGACGCCGGTGACCTGGGTGCCGTTGGTGGTCACCGAGTGCGATTGGGTCAGGCGCGAGTTGGTGAACTTGTCGCAGGTGCCGGCGGGCGGCGTGATGTAGCGGCCGTTGGCGTCGGTGGCCGACAGGGCGATCGCGCCGGCGGCATCGTACTGGTAGCCGAACATGCGCGAGGCCGGACCCCAGGCGCCGTAGCCCGCATCGGCCACGGAATCCTGGTAGGACCTGTCCATGCCCCACAGCGCGCTGCGGTTGGAGTGCTCCAAATTGTAGGTCACGTGCCAGTTGTCGCCCGCGCGGCCA
>NZ_AQOJ01000953.1:0-2965 GCF_000364685.1 Xanthomonas sp. SHU 166 | reverse complement strand
TCGGCGGCCGCCACGCGTCGCGCCGCCCGCAGTGACCTGCAACTGGTTGCCCTGGTAGTTCTTCTTCAGGATCACGTTCACCACGCCGGCGACCGCGTCCGAGCCGTAGATCGACGACGCGCCGGAGGCCAGCACTTCGATGTGATCGATCATCCCGGTGGGGAGGTTGTTGAAGTTCTGGAAGTTGCTCTGCTTGTTGAGCGGCTGCGGGTAGTCGACCACCCGATGGCCGTCGATCATCAGCAGGCTGAACCCGGGGCCGAGCCCGCGCAGGTTCACCGAGCGCGCGTTGACCGAACTGGAGCCCCACGAGGCCGGGTCGGACACCTGCTGGCCCACCTGCGGCAGCGAGTCGAGGAATTCCCACAGCGTGGTGTAGCCCTGCTTCTTGATCTCTTCGCCGGTGATGGTGACCACCGGCGCAGGGCCTTCGACCTCCACCCGCGGGATCAGCGATCCGGTGACCGTCACCGCCTTGAGTTCGACCGGCTTGTCGGCCTTGCCGGCGCCATTGGGCGGGGACGCGTCATCGGGCGCGGATTGCGCCATGACAGAAGGCGCCCACAGGGCGAGCGCAACGGAACTGGCGATGAGTCCACGCCGGAAAGCGGTTCTGTTCACTGGTCTCCCCCCACAGGAGCGATCGATGTTCGAGATGTACCGAGCCCGCCCTAGCCCCCTGGCCTCGCGCGGGCCATCCGCAAGGCGGTGCATACAAGAACGAAAAGTTCATATATGCGACGCCAGCGTTATAGGCCGAATTTGAATCGATGCAAGCTGCGTCGCAGCACGCCAGATGCCGATTCAAGTGATTGAATCTACTGAAATTTGTCGGAAAGATTGCAGAAAGGTGGCAACCGGTCAGGACCGTGCTCGGCGGGAGCGTCCGCGCCTCGCTTCATGCGGTTCGGCGGGGCGGCCTGAGCCGCTGGTGCGCGTGTGCGGGGGGACTGGCCGACGTCCGTGTCGGCGTGTCGATCAGGCCGCTCCAGATAGCGCTACCCATCTTGCCCTTCCCACTCGATCGGGCAAGGATCCGCATTGCAGCGCGCATGCAACGGTGCCGCTGCGGCATGGCAGCGCCGTGCGCTTCTTTCGCGCCATCACACGCAATGTGAGCAGCTGTCTACGAAACCGGCCCTCCGAGCGTGACGCCTGACACGCAATCGCTCTGGCGTCGTCCGTAGCCTCGGCAGGCACCCTGAACTCGGGTGCAATGGCATCCGGTCCCCTGCCGGATGGTCTCGTCCCTCTTCGCAGAAGGAAGATCGATGAATCGCAAGCATGCGTTGTACCTGGCGTTGCTCGCCGGCATTGCCGGCATGTCCCCCGCCGCCATGGCTGCCACTCCCCCAGCAGCCGAAATGGATTCCGCCCCGGTCGAAGCCCGCCCGGATGCCGCCGCGCTCGGTGGCGCGGAACTGCGCAGCCTTCCCCCGGGCAGCGCGCACGCCCCGCGCCTGATCGAACTGGCCGCGCCCGACAGCAGCAAGGCCGCGGCGATGAAGCAGGCACGCGGGCAACAGGTCAAGCACGGCCAGCCGCTGCAGATCGGCTTTTCCCGCGACGTCGCCAAGCCCGACATCAACCTGCGTCGCCTGCGCTGGCAGACTCTGCCCAACGGCGCCCAGGTCACCAGTTTCGAAATCGCCTCGACCAACGCGCAGGCGCTGCGCGCAGCGCTGCAGCTCAGCGGCAGCGGCGCCCAGCCCGGCGATCCGCGCAAGGCGACGCTGCGCTTCGCCGGCGACGACGGCCGCGTGTTCCAGCAGAGCGGCGCCGAGTTCGCCGGTAGCCAGCCCGGCTGGTCGGCGGTGATCGCCGGCGCGCGTATGGTGGTGGAGATCGAGTTGCCGGCGGGCCAGTATCCGCAAGGCTTCGCGTTGAGGATCCCGCAGCTCTCGCACCTGGACATCAGCCCGGTCGCCAGCGAGACGATGATGCGGCCGATGATCGGCGAGAGCGATTCGTGCGAGCGCGACATCGTGTGCCGCGCCAACCCGACCTCCGGCTTCACCTCGGCGGCCAAGTCGGTGGCGCGCATGACCTTCACCAGCGGCGGCAGCACCTACCTGTGCACCGGCACCCTGCTCAACAACAGCAATTCGCCGAAGAAAGCGATGTTCTGGAGCGCGGCGCACTGCATCAGCACCCAGACCGTGGCCAACACGCTGCAGACCTACTGGTTCTACGACGCCACCACCTGCGGCGGCTCCACGGTCAATTCCAACTACACCACCCTCGGCGGCGGCGCCTACCTGCGCTATACCAACACCACGCGCGACACCACGCTGCTCGAGCTCAAGAGCGCTCCGCCGAGCGGCGCGTTCTACGCGGGCTGGAGCAGTTCGGCGATCGGCTCGACCGGCACCGCGATCGAGGGCATCCACCACCCGGCCGGCGACGTCAAGAAGTACTCGCTGGGCAAGGTCACCGCGCTGTCCAGCTCCATCGACGGCAAGTCGCCGCTGTATCGCGTGCAGTGGAGCACCGGCGTCACCGAAGGCGGCTCGTCCGGCTCCGGCCTGTTCACCGTCAACAGCAGCGGCGCCTATCAATTGCGCGGCGGCCTGTATGGCGGCACCTCGTACTGCAGCGCACCGAGCGATCCCGACTACTACTCGCGCTTCGCCGACGTGTATTCGTCGATCCAGCAGTATCTGAGCCCGTAAGCCAAGGTCCGGGAGGGCCGTACTCCCGCACCTGCGCCTAGGACAGGCCGTCCCGATGACGGCCTGTCCGTTTCGCACGCCGAAGCCGCGCAGCGGCTACACTCAGGGCATTCCCCTGACGGCAGACATGCATTGGCCAAGCCCAACTACTCCTTCGAAAAGCGGCAGCGCGAGCTGGCCAAGAAGAAACAGCAGGAAGAAAAAGAAGCGCGCAAGCGCGAAGCGCGTGCCGCAGCGGCCAAGCCCGCCGCCGACGACGACGCTGCAACGCACGAAACGGATACCGCCAGCGA
>NZ_AQOJ01000952.1:0-9583 GCF_000364685.1 Xanthomonas sp. SHU 166 | reverse complement strand
GGCCCCTGCCGATCACCACAGGGCCTCGCTCTACGGACCTGTCGCGCGACGCACCTGCATCGACGCGACACCCGGCCTGGTGCCTAACTGACCTTCTTGGCCAGCATGGTGCCCAGCACGAACAGCACCAAGGCGATGGCGATGCCGGCCCAGAACAGGAACTTGGCGACGCCGATCGCCGCGCCCGCCACACCGCTGAAGCCGAGCGCGCCGGCGATGAGTCCGATGATGGCGATGATGATGGCCCACTTGATCATGATGCGGTCTTCCCGAAAACGAGGACAGGCGCACGCCGTCATCGCGTGCGCTGGCGTCGGCAGATGGCCGACGCTGGTTCGGGAGACTAGACAGCGCGGCATGCGCGTGCGGTGAAACGCAGATGCACGCGCCGTGCACGGCGCGGCGTCGCATCAGGCGGTGCCGGTCTGCGCAGGCGCCGACGCATCGGCCCGCAGGCTCGCCGGGAACCATTCCGCGCGGCGCAGCCAGCCGGCCAGGAACTCGGCGTCGGCCGGACGCTCCGCCACCAGGCGCTGGTAGTAGGCGATGCGCTGCTGCCGGTACTGCGCGTACACCTGTGCCGTGTCCGCACTGGCAAGCGCCGCCAGGGTCGCCGGCCCCATCTGGCCATCGACCGCCAAGCCGGTCGCGCCCAGTTGCTGCAGGACGCGCTGCAGCAGCGAGATCGCGACATCGCCGGCAATGACGTAGAAATCGAACACGAGCTCGGCCAACGTCTGCGAGGCGATCTGATCGGCACCGATCCTGTCCCAGTAGTCGTGCTGGTAGATCGTCGCGGCCTGCTGCACAGTCAATGCGCGCAGGTTCTGCAGCGTCGGCGCTTGGCCCAGCAGCGCTTGCGCGCAGCGCTGGAAGGTGGCCAGGGTGATGCCGCGGTTGGTGGCGCCGCCCGGATCGTTCGGGTCATCGACGAAGCCGCCCTCGAACCGCAGCAGCTGTGGGAGATACAGCTCGAACGATGCCATGGCGACGTCCTCGCGATCGATGGGCGGTCAGCGTGGCACCCGTGGCGGCACCATGCAGTGACCGCGGGCACAACGGGCGCGCCGCCAGGCCGCGCACGCACTCATGGCGTGGCCGCCGCCGGCGACGCCGCTGCCCCCTCCGGAAAGCCCAGCGCCTGCTCGGCCGCTCGCGCGGTCAGCGCCATGTCCGCCCAGGCCGGATGCGGCGTGGTGGGCGGGATCTGGCTGCGCATCAGCCGCTGCGGATCGGTCTGGTCGGCGAAGGTTCCGCTCCAGGCCTGCGGCGTCTGCCACAGGGCGTGCTGCAGCACGACCTGCATGTTGGCGATGGAGTGCCGCGCCAGCAGATGCGGAAACCAGGCGCCGTTGACGTCGTAGGCAGTGCGGAACGCCTGCCCCACCGACGCATAGCCGAACGTGGACGGCGGCAGCGACGGCGCGTAGTCCCAGTAGTTGTAGCAGCGCGTGCTGTCGGCCGCGGCGATATGCGCGGCATAGGCCTGTTCCCAGCTCGCGTCGCCGACCATCGGGCTGCAGAAGTTGATGTTGCGGCTGGGCAGCCCCGGCCGGCTCAGCGCCAGGTCCAGCGAGAACAACTGGCTCAGCGCGCCGCCCAGGCTGTGCCCGGTGACGTAGACCTGGGTCGGCGCGAAGTGCTCCAGCAGCGCGAACAACTGCGCGCGCATCGAGGCGCGCATGGCGCCGCCCCTGCCGTTGTAGATGCCGTAGAACCCGGCCGACACCTGCGGCACCGGCGTGACGGTACGGGCGCTGGGCACGAAGGCGGTGGTGGAGAAGTCCAGGTCCTCGTAGATGTCCAGGTCCGAATCGGTGCCGCGGAACGCGAACAGATAGGTCCCGGCGGTGGCGGTGGAACGGAACAGCAGACCGAACAGCTCCTCGCTGCCCCCCAGCGGGTCGCCATCCCAGCCGGACCAGCGGGCGACCAGACGGTAGTCGGACGGCGCCGAGACCGGCTTGCCTTCGTAGGCCGCGTAGGCGGCGATGCTGGCGGCGGCCATCGCCAGGGTCAGTTGCGGCGGCAACAGTGGTTGCGTCGCGGGAATCGCACTCATCGGCAAACGTCCTGTCGGAAAGCGGCGCGTGCCGCGGGCAATCGGCACACGCCTTCCCTGCGGAACCGTGGTCCGTCCGCCACGCTGCATGCGTGGCGTGGTCGCTTAGTAGCACCGGGGATCGGCGCGATGCTTCGATGCGCATCGCAGTGCGCTGCGCATCGCCGCACTTGTCTACAGGAGTCAGCGCGCACCGGCTCTGCACGTGGCCTGCACCCTCCCGTCACGGACTGCGCGCGCGCCTGCCGGCACAGTGCAGGCGGGCACTGTCGCCCGATCGGAGATCCGCATGGCCAGCCCGCAGGAACTGGAAGAGAAATTCTGGAAGGCATTGAAGTCCGACCGCACCGTGATGCTGGGCCTGGACGGCGTCGAGGACGGCCACGCCCGGCCGATGACCGCGCAGTTCGAGGGCGATCGCGGTGGCCCGATCTGGTTCTTCACCTCCAAGGACAACGCGCTGGTGCAGAAGCTGACGCAGAGCCAGCGGGTGATCGCGGCGTTCAGCGCCAAGAACCACGACCTGTTCGCCAGCATCAGCGGCACGCTCAGCGTCGACAACGACCAGGCGGTGATCGAGCGCTTGTGGAACGGCTTCATCGACGCCTGGTACGAACAGGGCAAGGACGATCCGAAACTGGCGCTGCTGCGCCTGGACCCGGATCACGCGCAGATCTGGCTCAACGGTTCCAGCCTGATGGCCGGCATCAAGGTGCTGTTCGGCATCGACCCCAAGCGCGACTACCAGGACAAGGTCGCCGACGTGCCGCTGCGCTGAGGCAGACGCGCTCGCCACGCCGCCGTCGCGCCGGCTGCATGCGTGCAGCCGGGGCATCCCGCTCGGCCGGCCGCCTCCTGCCCGCCGGGCGCATCGGGTCTGCATGAGGTCGAGAAAACGCGCCGCGCTTCATGCGAGCGGCGCATGGCGTCGACCGCGCCGAAGCAACGGGTCATTCGGCCTTTAGCAGTCCACGGATCGCATCGCGCAGCACGGCTTCGGTGGCCCGCTGGGCACGATCGAGCTGGTCTTCGGCCGCCGCCTCCGCCAGCCGCAACCATGCCTGCGCCCCCGCCGCGTCGGCGTGCCGCACGGCCATCAATGCCCGGCAGCGCGGGCGCAACGCTGGAGCGATGGCGCCACCTTCATGGGCGGCGATCGTCGCCAACGGCGCCAGCAAGCAGATCAGCCTCGGCGCCAGCGTGGACACGACAGGGATCCGCGCCTGCGTCGGCGCATGCTGTCTCGCGCTGTCGGCTGCGCCGACCTCCCGTCGCATCGCCCGGTAGCCGCGCATCGCTTCGGCACCCGGCCGCTCTGCCGCACGTTTCGACCAATCACTGGCTGGACCACGCAACGGCGCCACCTAACGGCGATAGCGCACCGCCAGCTGCGCGGCCGCCGCGGCGCGATGCCGGCGCAGGGCCAGGCCGAGCGCACTCATGGTCGCCACATCGGCGTCGCCCGACTGCTCCTCCAGGGCGCGTTGCACGCGCGGCGACAGCCCCCAGTCCGCAGAGATAGCCTTGGCGCAGTGTGCCGACCACGCCTCCAGCATCTCGGTCATCGCCGCCGGCGTTGGCGCAGCCTCGACGTGGCGTGCGTGGACATCGCGCAGCACCTGCACCACCGAGACCGCGCCCAGCCCGCACAACAGAGCCAGCAGCTGCGCGGCGTTCGCATCCTCGCGGTCGGGCCCCTGGGAGGCGGCGTGGGCCGACAGCAGGGTGTGTTCCCACAGCACCGCCGCACAGCGGCCGAAGACGCTGCCGTCGTCCACGATCACCGGTTGCAGCAGCGCCGCCAGCACGATCTGGCGCAGGCCCTCGGTGCCGAGCAGGGCCACCGCCCGCTCCAGGTTCTCGATCGGCTCGGGATGGCGGCGGTAGACGACGCTGTTGGCGATGCGCAGCAGGTTGCCGGCCAGCGCCGGGTCCTGGCCCAGGATCGTGGCGATGGAATGGGCGCCGGCGGTCGGGTCGTTGATCGCGCGGGTGAGCTGCGGCAGCAGGTGCGGGCGTCGCGGCGTGTAGCGCGGATGCGCGTCGATGCGCGCCAGCACCGCGGCGGCCTCGGCCATGACCGCCGGCGCAGGCGTGGCCGACGTGCTCACCGGCCGGCCGGCGAATGCCAGCTCGCACAGGCGCGCCAGGATCGCGGCGTCCGGCACCGGATCCAGATCGAGCAGGGCCGGGTCGGCGAAAGGGTCGAGGCCCGGGTCCACCGGGGCAACAGGCGCGACTGGCGCGGTGGGTGCAGACACTGCCGGTGCCGCGGATACGTCGGCATCCTCGGCATGGACGCGCGCCTGCGGCGCCTCGGCCGCATCGCCAGGGCCACGCCGCAGCCACCACCACAGTCCGCCCCCCAGCACCAGCACACCCGCACTGATGGCAATCCACATGATCGGCACGATCGTCGTCATCCGCAAAACATCGCCAGGTCCCCGCGCCCGGCCACCGGTGCGCGCCCACGCGGCACGCCATGTCATTCAAGCACGCCGCGCGGGTTTCTGCGCAACGCCGACGTGATGCGGTGGCCGACCGCCGTGAGGCGGTCATGGACAACGCGCGATCGCGCCACTCAGCTGCAAGCAAGCGGCGTGCCGACAGCGCCCTTCACAACTCCAGCAGCCTGTTGCGCCGCTCCTCGCTGCCGCCTGCGGACGGCACGTGGCGGGTATGGTCGGGGCGATTGGGCTTGAACGCCGACCTCTGGGGGGCGACGGCCGCCCCCTCGCTCAGTGCGGCGCCGGTGCGGTGCGATGCCCGTAGCTGAGTACCCGCGTCAACTTCCAACCGTCCGGGTCCTGGCGCCACACCATCACGAACTTGGCGATGCCCTCGCAGCGGCCGCTGGCCAGCTCGCAGAAGCGGTGCTCGCCTTCCTCGATCGCCCCGAAGTCCTTGATCGGATAGACCCGCAACGTACCGGGCAGCAACTCGCGGCGGACCTTGCCGCAGATCCATTTGCGCGTGTTGTCGACGACGCTCGCGCGGTCCCAGGTGACGCCGCCGGTGTCGTGGTAGAACTCCACGTCCGGCACGAACGACGACTCGAACGCCGCCAGGTCGCAGCGGTTGTAGGCCTCGAACAGGCGCTGGTCCAGCGCCGCAACGGTGTCGAACAGCGGCCCCGCCGCCCCATCCCCGGCCGGTTCCGCCGCGCGGGTCGTCGCCGCGCACGCCATCAACACTGCCAACGCTCCCCAGGCTTTCATCGGCACCCTCTGCGTGAATCGATGGGACACTATGAGACCGCCCGGGCCGCAGCCACAAGATTGCCGCGTGCGCTGGCGCGGCGCCGCAGAAGCGCACGCGGCAGGCACCCTCGCCGTCCCCGGCGCGCCGGCGTCGGCAGCCACGACCGTCGGCGCCTACATGTTGCGCCGATACTCGCCGCCCACCTCGTACAGCGCATGGCTGATCTGGCCCAGGCTGTGAGTCTTGACCGCCTCCATCAGCGCCGCGAACACGTTGCGGCGCTCGCGCGCGGTGCGCTGCAACGCGCCCAGGCCGGCGCCACCGGCGACCAGCGCCAGCGCGTTGCGGCGCTGCTGCCAGTCGCGCACGTTGCCGATCTGCTGATCCTTTTCCTGCTCAGTGGAGCGGATCAGCTCGATCTCGGTCGCGGTCTCGCCGGCATGCTCCTTGGGCAGGAAGGTGTTGACCCCGACCAGCGGCAGACTGCCGTCGTGCTTCTTGTGTTCGTAGTACAGGCTCTCTTCCTGGATCTTGCCGCGCTGGTACATGGTGTCCATCGCGCCGAGCACACCACCGCGCTCGCTGATCGCCTCGAACTCCTTGTACACCGCTTCTTCCACCAGGTCGGTGAGCTGCTCGACGATGAAACTGCCCTGCCAGGGGTTCTCGCAGAAGTTCAGCCCCAGCTCCTTGTTGATGATCATCTGGATCGCCACCGCGCGGCGCACGCTTTCCTCGGTCGGCGTGGTGATCGCCTCGTCGTAGGCGTTGGTGTGCAGGCTGTTGCAGTTGTCGAACAGCGCGTACAGCGCCTGCAGCGTGGTGCGGATGTCGTTGAACTGGATCTCCTGCGCGTGCAGCGAACGGCCCGAGGTCTGGATGTGGTACTTCATCATCTGGCTGCGCTCGTTGCCGCCGTAGCGCTCGCGCATCGCCCGCGCCCAGATCCGCCGCGCCACCCGGCCGATCACCGTGTACTCCGGGTCCATGCCGTTGCTGAAGAAGAAGCTCAGGTTCGGCGCGAAATCGTCGATGTGCATGCCGCGCGCCAGGTAGTACTCGACGATGGTGAAGCCGTTGCTGAGGGTGAAGGCGAGCTGGCTGATCGGGTTCGCCCCGGCCTCGGCGATGTGATAGCCGGAGATCGACACCGAGTAGAAGTTGCGCACCTTCTGCTCGACGAAATACTGCTGGATGTCGCCCATCATGCGCAGCGCGAACTCGGTACTGAAGATGCAGGTGTTCTGCGCCTGGTCTTCCTTGAGGATGTCGGCCTGCACCGTGCCGCGCACGCTGGACAGGGTCTGCGCCTTGATCTGCGCGTAGGTCTCCGCGTCCAGCAACTGGTCGCCGCTGACCCCGAGCAGGGCCAGGCCGAGGCCGTCGTTGCCCGGCGGCAACGCGCCGTGATAGCGCGGGCGTTCGCGGCCTTCGAACAACCGGGCCAGCGTCTGCTCGGCCTGGGCCCAGCGCTGCGCGTCGGCCTTCAGATACTTCTCCACCTGCTGGTCGATGGCGGTGTTCATGAACATCGCCAGGATCATCGGCGCCGGGCCGTTGATGGTCATCGACACGCTGGTGGTCGGCGCGCACAGGTCGAAGCCGGAGTACAGCTTCTTCATGTCGTCCAGGGTCGGGATGTTGACTCCGGAGTTGCCGATCTTGCCGTAGATGTCCGGGCGCGGCGCCGGGTCCTCGCCGTACAGGGTGACGCTGTCGAAAGCGGTGGACAGGCGCGCGGCCGGCTGGCCGACGCTCAGGTAGTGGAAGCGCCGGTTGGTGCGCTCGGGCGTGCCCTCGCCGGCGAACATGCGGATCGGATCCTCGCCGGTGCGCCGGTACGGATACACGCCGCCGGTGTACGGATAGCTGCCGGGCAGGTTCTCCTTGCCGAGGAAGGTCAGCAGTTCGCCCCAGCTCTTGTAGCGCGGCGCGGCGATCTTCGGAATGGACTGGTGGCTCAGCGACTGCCGGTAGTTCTCCACCCGGATCGGCTTGCCGCGTACCGCGTATTCGGTGACCGGGTCGGTGATCGACTTCAGCCGCTGCGGCCACTCGCGCAGCAGCTTCAGCGACTCGCTGGACAGCGACTGCAAGGCATCGTTATAGCGCTGGCGCAGGAGCAGCAGGCTGGCGTCGACGGCGTCGACGGCGTCGGCGGACGCCTCGGCGGATGCGCGCGACGCCGGCAGCAGATCCTGCGCCGCATACAGTTCCAGTTGCGCCGGCAGCTGCGGATCCTGCAGTTCGTGCAGCGCCTGCCAGAACGCCTGTGCGCGGTCGGCGGCCTCGGCCTGGCGCAGCACCCCGGCATTGAGCGCCCGGCCCTGCTCGGCGATCTCGGCCAGGTAGCGCACGCGTGCGCCGGGAATCAGCACGGTGGCGCGCGGCTCCTTGAGCGTGGTGTCGAGCTGCGGGCGGAAATCGCAGTGCGCCGGCGGGCCAGCGGCGGCATCCGCCTGCGCCGTCAGCTTGTCGCGCAGCAGACGGCACAGATTGACGAACATCCAGCTCACGCCGGGGTCGTTGAACTGGCTGGCGATGGTCGGATACACCGGCACCGCCTCGTCCTCCAGCTGGAACGCCGCGCGGTTGCGCCGCCACTGCTTGCGCACGTCGCGCAGCGCGTCCTCGGCGCCGCGCCGGTCGTACTTGTTCAGCACCACCAGTTCCGCGAAGTCGAGCATGTCGATCTTCTCCAGCTGGCTCGGCGCGCCGTAGTCGCTGGTCATCACGTACACCGGGAAATCGACCAGATCGACGATCTCCGAATCGCTCTGGCCGATACCGGCGGTCTCCACGATCACCAGGTCGTAGCCGACCGCCTTCAACAACGCGATGCAGTCCTTCAGCACCCGGTTGGTGGCGGCGTGCTGGCGCCGCGTGGCCATCGAACGCATGTACACGCGCGGGCTGCGCAGCGCGTTCATGCGGATGCGGTCCCCGAGCAGCGCGCCGCCGGTGCGGCGCCGGCTCGGGTCGACCGAGACCACCGCGATGCGCATCTGCGGGAAGCTGGCCAGGAAGCGGTTGAGCAGTTCGTCGGTGACCGAGGACTTGCCGGCACCGCCGGTGCCGGTGAGGCCGAGCACGGGCGCGGTGCGCACGCTGCGGGACCCGGGACCGGGGACCCGGGACCCGGTGGTGCCCGGCAGGCCGGATTGCCATTGCTTGCGCAGCAGCGCCAGCTCCGCTTCGGAGAACGCCCCGTCCTCGATGGCCGACAACATCCTGCCGATCCCGATCTCGTCGTCGATGCCCGGAAGCGGAATGCCGGCCTGTTCCGGGTCCCGGGTCCCGGGTCCCGCGTCCCGCGCCCGCCCGGCACGCGCCACCACGTCCTCGATCATCTCCACCAGGCCCATCTTCATGCCGTCGTTGGGGTGGTAGATGCGCTCCACGCCGTAGGCCTGCAGTTCGGCGATCTCCTCGGGCGTGATGGTGCCGCCACCGCCACCGAATACGCGTACATGGCCGGCGCCGCGCTCGCGCAGCATGTCGACCATGTACTTGAAGTACTCCACGTGCCCGCCCTGGTAGGACGACAGCGCGATCGCGTCGGCATCCTCGTGCAGCGCTGCGCGCACCACGTCCTCGACGCTGCGGTTGTGGCCGAGATGGATCACCTCGGCGCCCTGCGCCTGGATCAGGCGACGCATGATGTTGATCGCGGCATCGTGGCCGTCGAACAGGCTGGCGGCCGTGACGAAACGTAAGGGACTGGCGTCCGTCTGCGGCAACGGAACGCGGGACGCGGGAAGGCTCATCGTGCGGACATCGAAAAGAGAATGCCGCGATTCTAGGCGTGCAGCGCGACACGGGCAGGTTGCGCTGCAGCATGCGCACTTGGGCGGCAAACCGCGTACGCGACGTCGCACCTGGCTATCCGCTGCATGAATACGCCCTCGGAAACGCGTCAACAACCGTGCCAGTCGCGGCGTTTCCTCCCGCGTCGGCAGCCCGCCGATGCCTTCGGAGACATCGCATGTTCGCTCGTCCCTTGTTGCTGGCCACCCTGCTCGGCGGCACGCTCGCCGGCGCCATGGCCGCCGCGCCCGCGCAGGCGCGCGAAGTGGTGGAACTCTCGGTTCGCACCCCGCCACCGCCGCCTCGGGTGGAACGGGTGGTGGTGCGGCCCGGCTATGTCTGGATGCCCGGTTACTGGCAATGGAACGGACGCCACCACGTCTGGGTCGCCGGCCGCTACGTGGTGGAACGGCCGGGCTACGTCTACGTCGGCCCGCGCTGGGAGCACTACGGCCCCGCCTATCGCTTCCACGCCGGCTATTGGGCACGTCACTAATCCCAGCTCCCCGAACC
>NZ_AQOJ01000951.1:0-6041 GCF_000364685.1 Xanthomonas sp. SHU 166 | reverse complement strand
TCGGCCACCGTCAGCACTCGACCGACCAGATCCGCCATCGCACCGCCAGCACCCGGGTGCCCAGCGCCATTGCCGCGGAAGCCCGCGTCCCGCCACCACGCAAGCCGCCCGGCGAACCGGCACGCCACCTGCCCGACTGGCGTCGCACAGAGCCGCGAGATTCCCGCGCGTGGCCGCGGCGCCGTCGCGCGGGCGGCTGGCAATTGCTTTAAAATGCCGCCATCGCGACGCTCAGGGCCTGTTCCGGAACCGTCGCGTTTTTGTTTTGCGCCACCCACCAGGCACGTTCCTGGACCATGGTGTCCGACACCTGCAACGCCAGCGGAGCCCCCATGCTTTTCGAAACGCTAGCCAACACCGGCCACGAACAGGTCGTCTTCTGCCACAACCGCGACGTGGGACTGCAGGCGATCATCGCCATCCACAACACCGTGCTCGGCCCCGCGCTGGGCGGCGTGCGCATGCGCCCCTACGCCAACACCGAGTCCGCCCTGCAGGACGCGCTGCGGCTCAGCCGCACCATGACCTACAAGAACGCGCTGGCCGGGCTCAACATCGGCGGCGGCAAGGCGGTGATCATCGGCGACCCGAAGAGCGACAAGTCCGAAGCGCTGTTCCGCGCCTTCGGCCGCTACGTCGATTCGCTGGGCGGCCGCTACATCACCGCCGAGGACGTCGGCACCGACGTCAACGACATGGAGCAGATCTACCTGGAGACCGAGTACGTCACCGGCGTGCACCAGGTGCACGGCGGCTCCGGCGACCCGGCCCCGTTCACCGCCTACGGCGCGCTGCAGGCGCTGATGGCGTCGCTGCAGCGCAAGTTCGGCCACGAGGAGATCGGCAAGACCAGCATCGCCGTGCAGGGCCTGGGCCACATCGGCATGGAGCTGGTGAAGTTGCTCAAGGAACGCGGCGCCAAGCTGTTCGTGACTGACCTGGACCCGGCGCTGGTCGCGCGCGCGGTGGCCGAATACGGCGCCGAAGCGGTGGACCCGGACGATATCTACGACGTCGCCGCCGACGTGCTGGCGCCGTGCGCCATGGAGAGCGCGCTCGACGAGGCCAAGCTGCCGCGGCTCAAGGTCAAGATCGTCTGCGGCACCGCCAACAACCAGTTGGCCAATGCCGCGGTCGGCGAGGAACTGCACCGCCGCGGCATCCTCTACGCGCCCGACTACGCGGTCAACGCCGGCGGCGTGATGAACGTGTCGCTGGAGATCGACGGCTACAACCGCGAGCGCGCGATGCGGCTGATCCGCAGCATGTACCACAACCTCGGCAAGATCTTCGACCTGTCCGAGCGCGAGAACATTCCGCCGCAACAGGCCGCCGACCGCATCGCCGAGGCGCGCATGCAGGCAATCGGCAAGCTCAAGCTGCCGCTGGGCCGTACCGCGCCGCGCTCGATGGGCCATCTGCGCGGCGAGTGACGCCACGCGCCGCCTGCGCCGCAGGCGGAAGGCCGCAGATCGCAGGGCCGGGACGTCCCGGCCCTGCTTGACGGATCGCCCCCGCACCGGCGCCGCACGCGCCGGACCGGGTCCCCGGACTCAGAAGCCCAGGCGATAGCGCAGCGACACCGCGCGGTCGTCGCCACGCGGGCCGAAGCGCTGGTCGTAGCCCAGCCCCAGCAGCCCGCCGTTCCAGCGGGTCTGCAGGCTGGCGCCGAACAGGCCGCCCGAACGCGCCGGCTGCAGGTCCACCAGCGGCGCCCACGCGTTCACGCCGACGAAGCTGGCCTGCCGGTCCAGGCCCTGCGCGGCCAGCGTCTGCTGCCACTCGGCATAGCCCTGCAGCGACCAGCCGCGCCCGCCGAATCCGCCGCGCAGGCCGGCCAACGCCTGGCTGCGCGAGGAACTGGCGGCACCGGCCATCAGCCCGAAGCCATCGCCGCCCTGTTCGCGGAAGCCATCGCTGTCGATGCGGCTGTAGTCGGCGCCGGCATACGGGGTCAGCCACGCCGGGCCGCGCCCGAGCCGATAGCCGACCTCCACGCTGGAGGACAGGAAGCGACCGGCGTAGCGGCTGGAGGCGTCCGCGACGGTGTCGCCGAGCAGCAGGCTGCGGTCGAGCTGGCGCTGGTACTGGCCGCTACCGAGTTGCGCCAGCGCGTACGCATTGCCCGCCATCGCGCCGAGATAGGCCTGGCCCTGCACTTGGCGGTTGCGGCTGCGGTCCAGGCTGCCGGCGTCGCTGGCGCGGCTCTCGCCGAAGGCGAAGCCGGCCACCGCGTGTTCGCCCAGGCGCAGGTCCTGGCCCATCAGCCAGCCATCGAGCTGGAACTGGCTGCCGGCGAAGCTGCCCTGCCCGGTCTCGCCCAGGCGCTGGCTCCAGGCGCCAACCGCGCGCGGTTGCTCGACCAGCGTGTCGAAGCGGCTGGACAGCGCGCGCCGTTGCAGGTCCATGGTGTCGAAGGTCATCGCGGTGGCCGCGGCATGCGCCTCGCCGGACAGGCTGCGCAGCGTCGCCGACGCCGCCGCCACGCTCGGCGACTGCTGCACCGCGCCGGCCGCCTTGAGCAGGGCGCCATCGACCGTGGCCGGGTCGTGACTCAGCTGCGTGTTGAGCTGCGCGAACGCCGCGTCCACGCGCGTCGCCGAGGCCAGCGTGGCGGCGGTGATGTTGCCGAAGCTGGCCGCGGCCGCGGTGACGCTCAGCGACTGCACGGTGATCGAGGCGCTGGTGGCGTCGTAGGACAGCGACGAGGTCAGGAACACGTTCGACGGCGTGGTCACCGAGGCGAAGGTGCCGGTGAGCCCGCCGTTGGCCTGCAGCACCGTGTACACGGTGTTGTTGACCACGTAGTCGCGCTTGCCGAGCACGTACAGCGAACCGCCCTGCAGGGTGGCGCTGCCGCCGACCGAGAGCTTGTCGCCGACCAGCAGCGCCAGGCGGCCGTTGCTGCTCTGCACGTAGTTGCCGCTCAGGCTCAGCGTGGCCGCACCGACCTGGAAGGTGCCGGCATTGGCGACGCTGCCGCCGAGCGCGCCGGTGCCGACGAAGGTGGCGCCATTGCTGATCGCCACGTTCGAGCTGCCCAGGCTGGCCGCGCTGAGCGTGCCGCCCTGCACCTGGGTGTCGCCGCTGTAGGTGTTCTGGGTGCCGCTGAGATTCAGCGTGCCGCTGCCCTGCTTGATCAGCCCGCCGCTGCCGGCGATGTTGTTGGCCCAGGTCGAATTGCCGGTGAACCCCACCGTCACGTCGCCCCAGTCGAAGCGGCCCGGTCCCTGCACGGCCTTGCCGACGTTGAGCAGGCCGTAGCCGAAGGTCGCGTCCACGCCGGGCGTGCCCAGGTCGGTGGCGGTACCGAGCAGGGTCTGCCGGACCAGATCGTTGGTGAAGTACGGGAAGGCCTGCCAGACCAGCGCCGCCGCGCCGGACACCAGCGGCGCCGCGAACGAGGTGCCGCTGCCGTAGTAGTAGTCGGGGTTGCTGGTGGAGGTGGTCGCCTTGGGATCGACGAACACCTCGGTGCCGGGCGCGACCAGGCAGTAGCGCATCGCCGCGCCGCAGGCGTTGGAGTAAGAGGCCAGTTGCGTGCCGGTGCTCGAATCGGTTGCCGCCACCACCAGCCAGCCGCGCTCCAGGTCCGCCGCCGGCAGGGTGCCGTTGGGGCCGGCCTTGCTGGGCAGCGAAGCGATGTCCGAGGGCGTGGACTTGGATTCGTTGCCGGCGGCGAACACCACCAGGCCACCGTTGCCGAGCACGAACGGACGGTACTCGGCGGCGATGGCATTGGTCGAGTTCAGGTCGGTCCAGTAGATGCCGCCCCACGAGTTGTTCATCACCTTGACCCCGGCATTGATCAGGTCCTGGTGCACCTGGGTCAAGCCCAGTCCGCCGCTGACCTGGTTGCCGCTGCCGCTGCCGTCGTCCTTGGGCGGCGTGTCGGAAATGATGCGCGCGGACACGATCTGCGCGCCCGGCGCGATGCCGCCCGGCCACTGCCCGACCGACTTGCCTGCCGCCAGCTGCGCCACGGTGGTGCCGTGGCCGTCGACGTCGTCGACCTTGGTGTTGTTCTGACTCGGATCGACGTAGATCAGGTTCGACACCACCCGCCCGGCCAGCGCCGGATGGTTGCGGTTGACGCCGGTGTCGACCACGCCGATGCGGTAACCGCTGCCGTCGTAGCCGGCGTTGTGCGCGGCCAGCGTATTGGTCAGGGTCAGGTGCGCGTCGAACGCCGGCTGTGGCGGCGGCGGCGAGGTCGGAGGTGGCGACGTCGGCGGCGGCGGAGGCGGCGGTGGTGGTGGGGGCGGAGGCGGCGAGGTCGGTGGCGGACTGCCATGGGTCAGATTGCCGCCACCGCCACCGCCGCCACCGCACGAGGTGAGCGCAACCGCTACCGCGGCCGCCAGCAGCGACCGTGCCATCAATGCCCGCATGTCATTCCCCTCAAATGTCGTCTGCCGGCCATACGGCCGGTGTTGCCCCGGTTAGCGGCCGCCGACGACGGCGCTGAACTACGTCAAATCTACACTGGAATGCAAACCATAGGACTGGCCCGGTGGTGGACGCAATTGGCAGAACCCGCGCCGCGGCCGATAATCGGCACACCACTTTCGTAAGGGTTTGCCATGACCGAGATCGTCATCGCCGCGGCCAAGCGCACCGCCATCGGCGCGTTCCTGGGCCAGTTCAACGGCGTGCCCACGCCGACGCTGGGCGCCGCGGCCATCCGCGCCGCGCTCGAGCAGTCCGGCATCCCCGCCGCCGACGTTTCCGAAGTCATCATGGGCTGCGTGCTGCCGGCCAATCTCGGCCAGGCCCCGGCACGTCAGGCCGCGCGCGCGGCCGGCGTGCCCGACGGCACCGGCGCCACCACCATCAACAAGGTCTGCGGCTCGGGCATGAAGGCGGTGATGCTGGGACACGATCTGATCAAGGCCGGTTCGGCCAGCATCGTCGTCGCCGGCGGCATGGAATCGATGAGCAACGCGCCGCACCTGCTGCCGAACTCGCGTACCGGCAACCGCTACGGCAACTTCCAGGCGGTCGACCACATGGCCTGGGACGGCCTGACCAATCCCGACGACGGCCAGGCGATGGGCGTGTTCGGCGAGGCCACCGCGGAGAAGTTCGGCTTCAGCCGCCAGGACCAGGACGCGTTCGCGATCGAATCGGTGAACCGCGCGCAGGCCGCGCAGCGCGATGGCGCCTTCGCCGACGAGATCGTCCCGGTCGCCGTGGCCACCCGCAAGGGCGAGGTACGGGTCGACAGCGACGAGCAGCCGGGCAAGTCCGACGTGACCAAGATCCCGGCGCTGAAGCCGGCGTTCAAGAAGGACGGCACGGTCACCGCGGCCAGCTCCTCGAGCATCTCCGACGGCGCCGCCGCGCTGGTGCTGCTGGGCGCCGACGAGGCCGCCCGCCGCGGCGTCGCGCCGCTGGCGCGGATCGTCGGCCACGCGACCTTCTCGCAGGCGCCGGAATGGTTCACCACCGCGCCGGTGGGCGCGATCCGCAAGCTGCTCGACCAGGTCGGCTGGAGCCTGGACGACGTCGACCTGTTCGAGATCAACGAAGCCTTCGCCGTGGTGGCGATGGTGCCGATCAAGGAACTGGGCCTGGACCACGCCAAGGTCAACGTCCATGGCGGCGCCTGCGCGCTCGGCCATCCGATCGGCGCCTCCGGTGCGCGGCTGCTGGTGACATTGCTAAATGCGTTGCGCAGCCGTGGCGGCCGCCGCGGAATCGCGACGCTGTGCATCGGCGGTGGCGAAGCGACAGCGGTCGCCATCGAATTGATTTGATTGGGATTAACCCCTGAAACACAAAAATGAATGCGCATGCGCTTGACAGCCGACTTTGGCTTGTCATCATGTTGAGGGCGCGCATTCGCGCGTTGCCTAACTAAACGACGAGGATAGACACAATGAGCATCAACAAGCTGCTGATCGCAATGGCCCTGGGCCTGGCCCTGGCCGCGTGCTCGAAGCAGGAGCAGGCCCAGGACGCCGCCGCTTCGGCTAACGAAGCCGCCACCGACGCGCAGGCTGCTGCCGACCAGTCGGCTGCCGCCGGCGCCCCGACCA
>NZ_AQOJ01000950.1:0-8535 GCF_000364685.1 Xanthomonas sp. SHU 166 | reverse complement strand
CCGCCGCCGCGCGCGCCGCGCCCGGCGCACAAGCGCAGCCTGGTCCGCGAGGGGATCGTGCGCCTGCTGCAGGCGCCGTCGCTGGCGCTGGACCTGCCGCCGCCCTACCCGTTCGCCGGCCTGCGCCTGCCCGGCATCGAGCTGATGATCGAACTGCTGCAGATCGTGCATGCGCGCCCGGAGATCACCACCGGCGCCCTGCTCGAACACTTCCACGAACGCGAGGAACTGGCCGCACTGCAGAAGCTGGCGGTGCAGGAGATCGCCGGCGAGACCGCCAGCTGGCGTCAGGAACTGCACGACGTGGTCGTGCAGCTGGAAAAACAGACGCTGCAGCAGCGCCTGGACGAACTGCAGGCCAAGCAGCGCGCGCAAGGGTTGGACGAGACCGACAAGTACGAGCTGCGGGAACTGCTGAAGGCGCGTGCGGGGCTGCATTGACGCAATGCGCACGGACGTCCGAAATGGCGGCGATCCGTATGCCGGACCGCCACCTCTGACCCCACACCGTCAGAACTATGCCGACGTTTCTGCGCGCGCCAACGCCGCTATCGCGTCCGCCTCCAGCTTCTCCCACTCCGCCCCCTTGGCTTCGATACGCGCGACCAGCGCATCCAGCAGCGCATCTGCATCCAGCGGCAGCGTCTGCGGCGTGGCACCGGGCGGAAATACCGGCTGCAGCCAGTTCGCGATCAGCGCCTCGTAAGCCTTGGTGTGCTGGAACGCCACCTGCTGCAGGAACGTCTTCAGGTCGGTCGGAGGACTACCGCTCGGCGTTCCGGCCAGCGGCTGATTGGCAATCTGCGTGTAGGCCACACCCGACGCCCATGCTTGCACGATGGCTGCATTCACCGCCAGATCGACATCCGAGATGGGCTTGTTGTCGTAGAGCGTCTTGATCTGCCGAAGCATGGCAATGACCCACGCGTGCGGCACCGCGTCCAGGGTATTCCACATATCGCGGTTCCATGCCTGGTAACCGTTGGCCGGCGTGGGCGGTAACAGCTGCGCGTAGAGACTGGCGAACGCAGCGTTACCCGGCGTAGCTCCTGCGGTGGGATAGCAGTACACCGCGTTGTATCCATCGAGCTTGCCCGCCTGCTTGAGCCAGGCCGCGGTGGTCGGCGACAACGCGCCACCGAGGCTGTGCCCGGCGAAGATCACCGTGGCACCGTTGCTCGCGTTGCTCTGCAGGAAGCTGCACAAGGTCGTCTTTGGCGCCATGGCAGTGTCTGGACTCACCATAGTGAGCAGATGCCATACGCCCAGTGCCGTGCCCATCGAGATGACCGCGGCATCCTGCGGGATCGGCTTGGATGCCCTTGTCGGCGCAGCGCTTGCCAAAGGATCGTAGGTGGCGAAGTCGACCACCGAAGCGACATCGAAATCCTCGACCAACCAATCGTAGGGAGACTTCGGGTTGGTGGCGCAGATCGCCACCACATAGACGGCGGTCGAAAAGCCAGGCATGTCCGCGCACTTGGCGACGAACATTGCATTGTCAGAAAGATCGGAGTGTTGCCCCTGCCACACCTGCGGCCCCCAGGCCAGCTCCCAGGTCCCGATCTTCTGCTGCGCTGGCGCCGACTTCAGGGTGTCCAGCAACATGCGCTGATAATCGGACTGCAGTGCTGGGGCGATTCCGGTCCGCGTCCCCACCCAATTGGCCAAGCTCGAAAGCGCAAACACGGTCTGGTACTGATCGTATTGCATGTGCGTGCTCCTGATCCCTGGAGAAGCGGGAGGCGATGGCGCACGCGTGGCGCGCCATCGTGCCCGACGCGCTCCCCCACTCGGACGGGCAAAGGCAATCTAGCAAGCCACCGATGCGCGCATCCGCCGGAAACGACCGACACCGCAACATGTCTGCGAGTTGTCTACGCCGTGCGTCCGGATTCGCGTGCGGGCGCCAGGCTTCCTAAAATGCACGACTCCCCCGCTCGACCTTCCCCGATGATCAAGTCCTGGCTTGCGCGCCTGCGCATCGAACCCTTCACCCTGGCGCTGCTGTGCACGGTGCTGCTGGCCTCGCTGCTGCCGGTGCAGGGGCGCGCGGCGTCGGTGATGGACGTGGTCACCGATCTGGCGATCGCCGCGCTGTTCTTCCTGCATGGCGCGCGGCTGTCGCGCGCGGCCATCGTCGCCGGCGCGCTGCACTGGCGGCTGCACCTGACCATCTTCGCCGCCACCTTCATCCTGTTCCCGCTGCTGGGCCTGCTGTTCAAGCCGCTGTCGCACTGGCTGCTGACCCCGGACCTGTACATCGGTGTGCTGTTCCTGTGCACGCTGCCGTCCACGGTGCAGTCGTCGATCGCCTTCACCTCGATGGCCGGCGGCAACGTGCCGGCGGCGGTGTGCAGCGCCTCGCTGTCGAGCCTGCTCGGGGTGTTCCTGACGCCGCTGCTGATGGGCGTGCTGACCGACGCGCAGAACGCCATGTCCAATCCGCTGGAGGCGATGGGCAAGATCATGCTGCAGCTGCTGGTGCCGTTCGTCGCCGGCCATCTGCTGCAGCGCTGGATCGGCGGCTGGGTCGAGCGCCGCCGCGCGGTGCTGCGCTACACCGACCAGAGCACCATCCTGCTGGTGGTGTACACCGCGTTCAGCGCCGCGGTGGTCGAAGGCCTGTGGCGCAAGACGCCGCTGCCGGCGCTGCTCGGCGTCGCCGTGGTCGGCGCGGTGCTGCTGGCGCTGGCGATGGCGTTGATCACCTTCGGCGCACGGCGCCTGGGCTTTTCCCGCGAGGACGAGATTCCGATCGTGTTCTGCGGCTCGAAGAAGAGCCTGGCCACCGGCGTGCCGATGGCCAAGGTCCTGTTCGCCAGCGGCAGCCTCGGCGCGATCGTGTTGCCGGTGATGATCTACCACCAGATCCAGCTGATCGTCTGCGCGGTGATCGCGCAACGCTACGCGCGCGCGGCGAAGGCAGAAGCGACCGGCTAGCGGCGAACGGCAAGGGGCGGTCGCGGGCACCGGCCGGCACGCCGCGCCGACGCGGGCCGCAAGTGCGTGTCATGCGCCGCGCAGCACCTGCACGGGCGGCATATGCAGATGCGCAGCCGGCATGAGCGATGACGGCAACGGCTGCGTACAGTAGACGGCCGGCACGGCCGGCGCCGTGTCTCCCTCCCCTCCCGGTGCCCCCATGAGCCGCATGTTCCGCCGTTCCGCGACGATCTCCGCCAGCCTGGCCGCGCTGCTGGCGCTGAGTGCCTGCCAGCAACCGCCCGCGCCGGCCGCGCCCAAGGCCGCCCCAGCGGCGCCTGCCGCCGACAGCGCCGGCATCGCCTGGCGCGAGGGCGACGTCGACGACGCCTTCGCCGAAGCGCGCGAACACGACAAGCCGGTGCTGCTGTACTGGGGCGCGGCCTGGTGCCCGCCCTGCAATCGGCTCAAGGCCACGCTGTTCAAGGACCCGGCGTTCATCGCCCGCACCCGCGCCTTCGTCGCGGTGCACCTGGACGGCGATTCGGAAGGCGCGCAGGCCTGGGGCGAGCGCTTCGGCGTCAAGGGCTATCCGACCATCATCGTGCTGCGCCCGGACCGCAGCGAGATCACCCGCCTGGCCGGGGACAGCGATACCGTGCGTCTGGCCGAGGCCCTGCGCGTGGCCGCGACCCGCACCACCACCTCGGCGCAGTTGCTGCAGCAAGCGCTGAAGGCGCCGGCCACGCTCAGCGCCGACGACTGGACCCTGCTCGGCGAATACGGCTGGGCGGTGGATGCGGCGCAACTGGTCAAGCCGGGTCAGGCGGCCGACGTGCTCACGCGCCTGGCCGCGGCCGCGCCGCAGCCGGCCTTGCAGCGCCGTTTCGCGTTGCTGGCGCTGGCCGCGCAGGATCCGGCCAAGGCTGCCAAGGTGGATGCCAAGCAACGCGCCGCCGACCGCGAGCTGCTGCAGGCGGTGCTGGCCGACCCGGCCGAGGTGCGCGCCAACCGCAGCACGCTGACCTATGCGGCGCGCGAGCTGGTGCAGGCCGCTGCCAGCGACGCCGCCGAGCGCAGCACGCTGTCGGCCGCGCTGACCCATGCGCTGGACCAGGTCTACGCCGACAGCAGCCTGCCGATCAGCGATCGCCTGGACACCGCCGCCGCGGACATCGCCCTGGCACGCTTGGCGCAAGGCCAGCCGGCCGATGCCGGCGACGGTCCGCATCCGCCGCTACCGCCGGCGGTGATCGCCAAGGTGCAGCAGCGCGTGCACTGGGCCGAGCAGGCCGCCAGGACCGACTACGAACGCCAGTCCACGATCAGCAGCGCCGCCGGCCTGCTGGACGCCGCCGGCGACAGCGCCGGTGCCGAACAACTGCTGCTGGCCGAGCTTCAGCGCAGCAAGACCCCGTACTACTACATGCCGGAACTGGCCGGCCTGGCCGAGGCGCGCGGCGACAAGCAGACGGCGCTGTTCTGGCTGAAGAAGGCCTACGAGAGCGCGCAGGGCCCGGCCACCCGCGTGCAGTGGGGCGTGCTCTATGTCGATGGGCTGGTCCGGCTGCAGCCGGACAATCCGGCCGCGATCGAGGCGGCCGCCGGCCAGGTGATCGGAGAATTGGCCGGCCAGCCCGACGGCTATCACCAGCGGACCCGGCAGCGTTTCGACACCCTGGCCAAGACCCTGCAGACCTGGAGCAAGGGCCACGACGGCAGCGCGGTGCTCGCGCGGCTGCAGCACAAGATGCAGCAAAGCTGCGGCAGCCAGGAGGGCGACGGCTGCCAGCATTGGCTGGGGTGAGCGCGAGAGGCGCGTTACGCACCACCGCAGGGCACTGCGCCGGCGGCGACCGCCGGTGCCTGCACAGCTGCCTGCTCCCGACCCGGCGGATCTGCCGCGTCGCAGGACGCGACAGCCCCCCTCACGCCCACGACGCGGCAGACGCGCCGTGGGCTGGGCCGCTCCCGATCAGGCCGCCACGCGCACCGGCGCCGCCTGGTTGGCCGCGCGCTGCTGCTCCTTGGCGGTATGCGCGTTCAGACCGCTGGCCTGGTTTTCCAGCGCGCGCGCCGCTTCGGCCATCTTTTCGACCAGCGCCGCGTTCTGCTGCGTGGCGGTGTCCATCTGCACCACGATCTGGTTGACCTGGCCGATGCCGGCACTCTGCTCGCGGCTGGCGCCGGCGATGTCGGTCATGATGCGCTGCACCTCGCGCACCGAGCCGAGCAGTTCTTCCATGGTGGCGCCGGCGCGTGCGACCAGCGCCGAACCGCGATCGACCTGCTCGCTGGAGCTGGCGATCAGGCCGCGCACTTCCTTGGCCGCATCGGCGCAGCGCTGCGCCAGGCTGCGCACTTCGGTGGCGACCACGGCGAAACCACGGCCCTGCTCGCCCGCACGCGCCGCTTCCACCGCCGCGTTCAGCGAGGATGTTGGTCTGGAAGGCGATGCCGTCGATCACGCTGATGATGTCGGCGATCTTGCGTGAGGCGCTCTCGATGCCGGCCATGGTCTGCACCACGTCGCGCACCACCTCGCCACCGCGCTGGGCGACGTCGCTGGCACCATCCACCAGGCGGTTGGCGTGACCGACGTGCTCGACGTTGCGCTGCACGGTGCCGGTGATCTCTTCCATCGAGCTGGCCGCCTCTTCCAGCGCCGCGGCCTGCTGCTCGGTACGCCGGGCCAGATCGTTGTTGTCCTCGACCATCTCCGCGGCCGCGGTCTGCAGCGTGTGCGCCGCCTCGCCGAGCTGACGCGTGGCATGGATGTCCAGCAACGCGCCGACCGCACGCAGCGGGGTGCCGTCGGCGGCGCGCTTGGTCAGGCCGCGCGCGTGGACCCAGCGGTACTCACCGCTCTTCAGCTTGATCCGATACTGAATGTCGAAGCCGGTCCGGCCGGTGCGGTCGTTGATATGCGACGCGAAGGCATTGAGCGCGAATTCCGCGTCCTCCGGATGCAGGCGCGAGGACCAACTGTCGAGCACGTTGGGGAAGTCGAGCTCGGAGGAGAAGCCCAGCATCGCGCGGAACTGCGAGGACCACCAGAATTCGTTGGCGGGGTTGACCGGATCGCCGGCGATCACCCGCATTTCCCACAGGCCGTCGGTGGTCGCCTTGGTGACCAGGTCGAAACGGACGCGCATGTCGTCCACATTGGCGAGGGCGCTGTCGGCCTGCGCACGGGCGCGGTCACGCTCGGCCTCGGCCTCGCGCAGGCGCTCGGTCAGTGCCTGCAGCTTCGCCGCGTCTTGCTTGCTCTTGCCCCACATGGATGTCTCCGCGGCTTTGCCGATCTTGGTCGTTCGCCCGGTAACGACCGCGACCGGCAACACTTGAGCGGAAAACTGAACGACCTGTTCAGGCGATCCAGTGATCGACCAGCAGGAACGCGAACAGCGCCATCAGGTACACGATGGAGTAGCCGAACATGCGCATCGAGAACATCTCGTCCGGCGGATCGAGCATGCGCCAGGCGTACCAGAGGAACACCGCGTCCAGCACCAGGGTGCCGCCGAGGTAGAACACCCCGCTCATGCCCACCGCCACCGGCAGCAGCGTCACCACCACCAGCAGCACCGTGTACACCAGGATCTGCCGGCGGGTATGCGCCACGCCATGGGTGACCGGCAGCATCGGGATCGAGGCCTTGGCGTAGTCGGCGCGGCGGAAGATCGCCAATGCCCAGAAGTGCGGCGGCGTCCACACGAAGATGATCAGCACCAGCAGCGAGGCATAGGCCCAGTCCCACTGGCCCTGCATGCCGGTGATCGCGGCCCAGCCCAGCAGCGGTGGCGCCGCGCCGGCCAGGCCGCCGATGACGATGTTCTGCGGCGTGGTGCGCTTGAGGAACACCGTGTAGATCACCGCATAGCCGATCAGCGAGGCGAAGGTCAGCACCGCGGTAATCCAGTTGACCCACACCACCAGCACGGTCATCGACAGCGCCGTCAGCACGGTGGCGAACAGCAGCACCTGCCACGGCAGCACCTTGCCCACCACCAGCGGACGCCAGGAGGTGCGCGCCATCTGCGCATCGATGCGCGCGTCCAGCAACTGGTTGATCGCCGCCGCCGCCGAGGCCGCCAGCCAGATGCCGAAGAAGCCGAGCAGGCCGGTGCGCACCTGCGCCCAGGTCGGCAGCCCCGGGATCGCCAGGCACATGCCGACCAGGGCGGTGAACACGATCAGCGCCACGACCTTGGGCTTGGTCAGGTCCCAGTAGTCGCGCCAGTGGACGCGATGCGCGCTCATTGCGGCGCCCGCAAGCGCGCCAGCAACGACACCAGCACGAACAGCAGCGCCACCGCGCCGGCGTTGTGCAGCACCGCCACCGGCAAGGGCAGCGCCAGCTTGACGTTGAGGATGCCCAGGCACACCTGCGCGACCAGCAGCAGCGCCAGCGCCGCGGCCCAGCCGCGCATGCCCGGCGTGCGGCTCAGGCGCCAGCTCAGCCACAGCAGGTAGGCCGCCACCACCATCGCCATCATCCGGTGCGCCATCTGGATCGCGATGCGCGCCGCGCCGTCGAGCACGCCGCCTTCGTAGTCCACGCCGATGCCGCGCCACAGGGTGAAGCCCTCGCGGAAATCGTGCGGCGGCCACCACTGGCTGACGCAGCGCGGGAAGTTGTCGGCCGACCAGCTGCCGCCGCCGCAGGCCAGCGCCGCGTAGTTGGCGCTGACCCAGCCGCCCAGCGCGATCTGCAGCACCAGCACCGCCACGCCCAGGCGCAGCAGCCACTTCAGGCGTGGCGCATCGGCCAGGGTGATCGGCAGGTGGGTGGCGCGCCAGGCCATCCACACCAGCAGCGAGAACATCAGCAGGCCGCCCAGCAGATGCCCCATCACCACGATCGGCTTGAGCAGCAGGGTCACCGTCCACATGCCCAGCAGGGCCTGGAAGATCACCACCGACAGGGTCAGCACCGCGGCACGGGCCAGGTCGTCGTTGGACCAGCGCAGCGCCGCCAGCAGCAGGATCGCCTCGCCGCCGACTGCCACCAGCATCGCCAGCCCCGGCCAGCCGGACATGTACAGCGGGATCGACAGCGCCACCAGCGCCGCCGCCGTCACGATCTGGGCGATGCCGAGCCGGCGCCGCCGCGCCGCCAGCAGCGACAGCACCAGCACCTCCACGCCCAGCGCACCGGCCAGGAAGCGGTGGATCTGCTCGCGCCACGCCTTGTGCGTTTCCAGCGGCCGGATCTTGCTGGCGGCGTGGGTATCGGCTTCGGCACTGGTCTGTGGCCAGGTGATGCGCCCGTAGCAGGTCGGCCAGTCCGGGCAGCTCATGCCCGCATCGGACAGGCGCACGAACGAGCCGAACATGATGGTGCTGGCGGTGAACAGCGCCGCCAGCCAGGCCATGCGGTGGAAATGCCGGAACAGCGCCGGGCGCGCGAACAAGGTCATAGGAAGCGGCTCACAGGAGTTTCAGCAGTTTCGCCAGGTCCGCGCGCAACCCGGCCGGGTCGAACCCGGGGGCATAGCGCAGCACCACGAAACCGTTCGGATCGATGACGTAGACCGGCACCCCGGCCGCATCGCGCACCCGCGGGAGCGCCGCCAGCAGCGCCGGATCCGCGCGCAACGCCTGCAC
>NZ_AQOJ01000949.1:0-409 GCF_000364685.1 Xanthomonas sp. SHU 166 | reverse complement strand
GGCGCGGCTGCCGCTGTGGCCCGGTCCGGCGCCGGGGTCGACGGCCGGCTCCGAGCAAGCGCATCTGGTCGAGCGCAGCGACGACCCGGCCCTGCCCGATCGCGCGCTCAGCGGCCGTTACCAGCCCTACATGGTGGTGTACCGGCCGAAGCACCCGAACGGCAGCGCGCTGCTGGTGGCGCCCGGCGGCGGCTATGCGCGCGTGGTGCTGGACAAGGAAGGCACGGCCTTGGTGCCGATCTTCGCCGAACAAGCCGGCATCACCCTGTTCGTGCTGCGGTATCGGTTGCCCGATGCGGCCACCGACGGCGCCGCCGCGCGCGACCAGCCTCTGGCCGATGCGCAGCGCGCGCTGCGCCTGATCCGCGCGCGTGCCGCCGATTACGGCGTGGACCCGCAGCGCATCGGC
>NZ_AQOJ01000948.1:0-376 GCF_000364685.1 Xanthomonas sp. SHU 166 | reverse complement strand
GGCTTCTCCGCCGGCGGGCACGTCGCCGCCAGCCTCGGCACCCGCTACGACGACGTGGTGTATCCGGCGCGCGATGCGATCGACCGGGTCAGCGCGCGGCCGGATTTCCTGTTGCTGCTGTACCCGGTCATCGACATGGGCAGCGGCACCGCGGCGCACACCGGCTCACGGCTGCGGCTGCTCGGACGCCATCCGGACGCGGCGACCATGGCCGCCTACTCGCTGCAGAACCGGGTGCATGCCGGCATGCCGCCGACCTTCCTGGTGCACGCGCAGGACGATCCGGTAGTGCCGGAAGAGAACAGCCTGCTGTTCTACCAGGCGCTGCGCCAGGCCGGGGTGCCGGCCGAGCTGCACCTGTTCGCGCACGGCGGCC
>NZ_AQOJ01000947.1:0-1694 GCF_000364685.1 Xanthomonas sp. SHU 166 | reverse complement strand
GCCAGCGGCAGCACCAGCAGGCAGGTCGCGGCCATGGCGACGAAACCGCCCTTCCAGCCGGCCGCCGGCAATACCCACAGCGCCAGCGCCGCCGCCAGCGCGATCTGCGCCAGCGCCTGCAGCACCATGAACACCGCGGTGACCCGGTCCGGGGTGGCCGCGCGCACGATGCTGACCGTTGCCACCCAGACCAATAGACCCTCGGCCAGGCCGGCGGCCGCACGCAGCGCGACGAACGCCGCATCGCCCTGTGCCTGTACCGTGGCCAGGTTCAGCAGCGCGGCCAGCAACGCCGCCACGACCGCCGTGGTGCGTTGCCAGGACACCGGCAGCAGCGCATCGCCCAGCGCCACGCCGATGCCCAGGGCGATGATCTCGCCCATCGCCACCACGCCCACGCCGGGCAGCGTGATCAGGTGCTGCTCGACCAGTGCGCCGAGCACGATCGGCTGCACGCCGAGGATCAGCAGCGCGATGGCGCCGATCGACAAGGCCGCGGCGAGCGGACGTGTCGCGTGGACGGCGGTTGATGCGACGGAAGACGGAGATGGCGTGGCGGTCATCGCGGTGGCCCCCTCAGTAGCCTTTGCTTTCGGCCGGCAGTTCGCCCGCGGCGAAAGCCGCGGCGGCACGCCGCTGGTCCTTGCGCAGCCGCCCGTTGGCGATGCGCCGCACCCACCAGGGCAGCGCCCGCACCTGCCCGCCGGTGGCCGCGGCAAGCACATAGGCCTTGGCGCATTTCTCGAACAACTCCACGTTCAATGCCAGCCGCTGCGCGGTGATGCCAAGACACAGCGGGCGTCCGCCGAACAGCAGGACGCTGCCGCTGCCCGGCGCGGCCGTCGTCAACGCGTCGAGCGCAGGAAACGGCGCCGGCATCGGCCCGATGTGCCGGGCCTGTTCGTCGAACACCTGCGGCAACACGCCGCCGACATTGGCCAGAAGGTGGCCGAACGCGCCGGCCGACCAGGCGCTGGCGCCGACATCCGGACGCCGCGCGTACACCTGCGCGTGCACCTGCGCCGCGGCCGGCAGCGCTGGGTCGCGCCAGTCCAGCCACTGCGGCCGCTCCGCCTCGAGCGCGCCACAGCACATCGCCGTGCTGCCCGGACAGCGCAGCGCCAGGGCTGCCGCGTCGTCGCCGAGCAAACGCTTGGCCACCAGCCGCTCGCGGGTGTGCAGCCAGAGTGCTTCGATCTGCGGGACGGTGGGCATGCGCTACACCAGCTTGAACACGTCGTCGAAGCGGTTCAGCGCCTCGTCCACCACCGCATCGGTATCGGCGCGACTGGTGTAGATGCGGCTGCCGGCCAGGGTGATCAGCCCGTGCGCGGAATACGCCGCGCCCATCTCCTCCATCATGTGCTTGCGCTCCTTGGCCTCGTTGCGCACGCGCCACAGCTTGTACAGGTTGCCGGTATCCAGCAGCAGCACGCCGGAGGTCTGCAGGTGCACGATCGAGCCCATGTTGTAGACCACGTACGGCAGGCCGAGACGGCGGATGATCGCCTCCAGGCCCTGCCGCAGGCGATCGCCGGCACGGCCGGCCTGGCCGGCGGCGTCGCTGCGTTGCGCTTCCAGCAAGGCGTGGTAACCGGCCACGCAGGACAGCGGATTGGCCGACAGCGTGCCACCGACGAAGGCGCGCCGCGCCGTGGTGCCGATGCCGCCGACCAGGCTCATCATCACCTCGC
>NZ_AQOJ01000946.1:0-7927 GCF_000364685.1 Xanthomonas sp. SHU 166 | reverse complement strand
CCGATCGCGCCGGCCATCGGATAGCCGCCGGCCAGGCACTTGCCGAGCACGGTGATGTCCGGCAGGACCCCGAAGTAGCCCTGCGCACCGCCCGGCCCGAGCCGGAAGCCGGTGACCACTTCGTCGAAGATCAGCAGCGCGCCGAACTCGTCGCACAACTTGCGCACCTGCCGGTTGTAGTCGTGGTGCACCGGCCGCGTGCCGCTTTCCGGCCCCAGCGGTTCCAGCAGCACCGCCGCGGTGCCGCCGCGCAGGCGATTGAACTGCAGCTTGCGCCGCAATGCCTCCAGATCGTTGGGATGGCATTCCTGGGTGTAGGCGGTGGCGCCGCGCGGGATGCCGATCGCCTCCATGCGCCCGGTGCCCGGCAGGCGCATGCCGTACACCAGCTGGTCGCTCCAGCCGTGGTAGGCGCCGCCGATCTTGATGATCCATTTCTTGCGGGTGTGGGTGCGGGCCAGGCGCACCGCGCCCATCACCGCCTCGGTGCCGGAGCCGAGCAGGCGCAGCATCTCCACCGCCGGCATGCTGGCGCAGACCAGTTCGGCCAGCTTGACCTCGTACGCGTGCAGCAGGCCGGTCACCGGGCCGCACTGGTCCAGTACCGCCTGCACGTGCTCGCGCAGTTCCGGCGGATTGGATCCGAGCAGGGTCGGGCCACCGGCCTGCAGGAAGTCGATGTAGCGGTTGCCGTCGACGTCGGTCAGGTACGCGCCCTCGGCGCTGTGCATGGCCAGCGGGAACGGATGGTTGAACGCCAGGTTGTGCTGCACGCCACCGGGGATCACCTGCTTGGCCGCCTCGCCCAGGCGCTTGGAACCCTGGCAACGCGCGTCGAAATAGCGCATCACCTTGGACATGCCGGCGGCGCCGATCGGCCGCATCGGCTGGTTCACCAGCGTATGGAAGCGCGCGTACAACTGGTCCACATCGGGCCACTGCGAAATGGCGGGGGTCTGGCTCATCGTCGGTGCCGGGTTCGGGGGAGCGGAAACGGAAAGGGCGTGCATGGGGTCAGGCCTCCAGGGCGGTGAGGACGGCACGCAACGGCGCGGCCAGGCCGGCGTCGTGCAGCGCGCGGCGTTCGATGCGGCGCGCCAGGTGATCGCGCGCCAGCTGCTCCAGCGCATCGACCGCCGCCACCGCCTGTTCCAGGCTGCGGCCGCAGCACAGCACGCCGTGGTTGCGCATCAGGTAGGCGTTGCTCGACGGGCGCAGTTGCCGCGCCAGCAACCAGGCCAGCAGCCCGGTGCCGGACGGGAAGTAGCCGATCATCGGCACACGCGCACCGATCGTTGCCTGCAACGCCGGATCCTCGACCGGCAGCGCCGCACCCAGCAGCGCGCAGGCGCTGGCCACCGGCTGGTGGGTGTGGATGCTGCAGGCCACATCGGGGCGGCGGCGCAGCACCTGCGCATGCAGCCCGGTCTCCACCGACGGCGTGGCGGCACCATCCAGTTGCCGCAGGTCGGCCAGGCGCACCACACAGATGTCCTCGGCGCGCATCGTCAGGTAATCGATGGCCGACGGCGTCACCGCGAAGCGCTCGGCATCCAGGCGCAGCGCGACGTTGCCGCCGGTGCCGGCCAGGTAGCCGCGCCGCGACAACTCCACGCACAGCGCGACCACGCGTGCGCGTTGTTCATGGGCAAACATGCTGGGGAACCTCCGGCACGCACTCGGGAACGGGATTCATGCGCCGGTAGATCGGCGCCAGGGTGCGCTGCAATTCGCGGAACATCGCATAGCGGTCGTCGTACAGCGCGCGGGTGCGTGGCGACGGCTCGTACACCCTGCGCGCGCGTTGCAGCGCCGGCAGGTCGGCGAAGCGCAGCCGGCCCAGGCCGACGCCGGCGATGAAGGTGGCGCCGATCGCATTGGCCTGGATCGGGTTGTGCAGTTGCCGGATCGGCTGGCCGCTGACGTCGGCGATGATCTGGCACCACAGGTCCGACTGCGCGCCGCCGCCGACCGCGGCGATCACGCCCGGATCGCGGCCGAGCAAGCGCGCGAACGGTTCCATCATCCAGCGCGTGTTCAACGCCACGCCTTCCATGAAGGCGCGGATGATGTCCTCGCGGGTGTGCATCAGCGACAGGTTGACCAGCCCGGCACGCAGGCTGTGGTCCTCGACCGGGGTGCGCTCGCCGAACAGCCACGGCATGTACACCAGCCCGTTGGCGCCGGCCGGCACCCGCGCGGCGATGACGTTGAGCACCTCGTACACGTCCGGGCGTTCTTCGTCGCGCAGCAGTTCGTCGGGATGGAACAGGATGCGGTCGCGCAGGAACGACAGGTTGGCGCCGGCGGTGGACTGCAGCGCCGTGGCCAGGTAGCGCCCGCTCACTGCGCACGGCACCGCGGCGATGTTGCTGAACACGTCGGTCTTCATCCGCGGCACGTGCGCGCCCAGCCACGACGAGGTCCCGAGATACAGATGCGCGGCGTAGTCCTCGACGGCCGCGGCCACCGCCACCGCCGAGTTGTCGATGGCGCCGGCGATCACCCGGGTCTGCGGCGACAGGCCCAGTTGTGCGGCCACGCCCGGCAGCAGCGGCCCCAGCACCTCGGTCGAGGCCACCAGCTCCGGCAGCTTGTCGCGCTCGATGCCGAGCAAGCGCAGCAGGCCGTCGTCGTAGCGGATGCGCATCGGGTCGCGGTTGTCGGTAACCCAGGTGGTGAGCACCGAATCGGCGGTGGCGCAGAAGCGCCCGGTCAGGCGCAGGTTGAGATAGTCCAGCGCGTTGAGGAACTTGTGCGTGCGCTGGTAGCGCTGCGTCTCGTGGTCGCGCAGGTAGGCGATGTGGCCGGCGCAATCCTTGCCGCTGCCGGCCGGCGCGCCGCCGCTCAGGCGCAGCCAGCGCAGCAGTTTCAGCGGCGCGTAGCCGCGCACGTTGAGCCAGCGCCCGCGCAGGCGCCGCGCGATCGCCGCCTGCCCGCGCATGTCCAGCCACAGCATGGCGTTGCCCAACGCGCGGCCGTCGCGGTCCACGCATACGGTGCACTCGCCCTGGGTCGAGCAGCACACCGCGGTCACCCGCCGGCGCAACGCCTCGCCGCCTTGCAGCACAGCCGCCGCGGTGACCAGCAACGCGTTCCACCAGTCGCGCGGATCCTGCTCGGCGCAGACCCCGTGCACGTGCAGCGGCACCGGTTCGAAGGCCCAGGCGATCACCTGGCCCTCCAGGGTGACCAGCGCGCACTTGCAGCCGGAGGTTCCCAGGTCCACCGCCAGCACCAGCGGCTGGTCGCCGCCCCGGTCGGCATCGAGCAGTTCGCTGCGCATCGGTCAGAACGTGTAGCCGATCGAGGCCACCAGGGTGTCGCCGTCGGTCTTGCGGATGCGCGCGCCGTCCTGCACCCAATACAGCTCGTGCGCGTTGACCCGGGTGCTGACCCAGTCCAGGTTCCAGTCCAGGCCCCAATGTTTGTGGGTGACGCCGATCTGGTAGTCGGCGAAGCTGCCCTCGCTGAAGTTGCGCAGCTTCTGGTAGCCGGCGTGCAGGCGCAGCGTGGTCGATGGCAATACCGACGGCAGCAGCGGCGTCTGGTAGTTGAGATCGCCCAGCAGCGTGCCGCGCGAGTCGTGCTCGCCACGGGCGAAGCAGCGCAGCGCCGTCGTCGGGTCGGCGGCGAACTGCAGGATCTGCGCACACACGCCGCCGGTGTCGGCACCACGGTAGGTCTTGGAGAACACGTATAGCACGCGGCCCTCGACTGCGCCGTAGCCGAGTTCGAACACGCCGAAATTGCTGTCGTAGTCGGTGCGGCGGATGTCCTCAGGCGTTCCCGTCTCCAGGTCGATCCGGTGCGGGGCCAGGAAACTGGCGCCCGGGAACCGTTCCGTGGCCAGGCCGACCCCGGCATGCCAGGCATCGGGATTGCCGAAGCGGTAGCCGGCCGCGGCGGTGATGCCCAGGCCGTCGCCATCGAGGAACTGTTTCTTGCTGACCTTGGCCACCTCCAGCAGCGCGACGAAGCCGCTGGCGTGCACGAACTGGGTGGTCCACTTCAGCGATGGGCGCATCAGCGAGTCGGACACGCCGCGCGTACGCTGCTCGCTCATCAGCTTGATCTGGTTCTGGAACTCGTAGTTGACCATGCCATCGGCGTCGGCCTGCTGGGCCTGCGCCTGGGCACAGCACGCGCCGTGCAGGGCCAGTGCGCCCGCGAGGGTCGCCATGAAGCGGACTGCAGTCATCTCAATCTCCCCTGTTCGCTGAGGAAGGTGGGACGCGCGGCGGCCGTCGCGGGCCCCGCACGTCGAGGGTGCCGGCGCGTTGCGCGCGCGGCGGGTGATTACTTGGCGCAGACCGGCGTGCTGGGCAGCGCCTGCACGCGGGTGAAGCGTTCGGTCTCGCCGAGCACTTCCACGCCGACGAAGGCGCGCAGGTCCAGCGATTTGCCGCTGGCGCGCAGCGTGGCCTTGTAGCGCTTGCCGCTGCGCGGATCGAAGGCCCAGCCGTCGCGCCAGGTATCGCCGTCCTCGTGCCCCAGACGCGCGATCTGCACGCCGCATGTATCGGTGGCGGTGCCGGCGTCCTTGTCCCAGACGATGCGTCCGCACAAGGCGGTGGCCGCATCCGCGCAGGGCGCGAACTCCACCACCGCGTCCTTGGCCGCGGTCAGCCAAAGCCCCTGCGCCGCGGCCGGCGCCGCACACGCCGTCGCGGTCGCCAGCAGCCATCCCGCGATCACCACACCGACCGCGCCGTACCGCTTCATTCCCGGACTCGCCTGCATCGAACGCCCCCTCGCCATCGCGCAATTAAGTAGTTAAAACTACCGTATAGCGATCACTACCGTTTTGCAAGCATTGTCCGCAGGGCCTTTGCCGCGGACGTGGCGAGGCGCGCAAACGCCTGGATTTCAAGGGTTCGCGTGTGCAGCGACATGCGTGCGACGGCCGATTTTTGCGGCATTGCAACAGCCATCGGGGAGGACGGCGACGACAGATCGGCTCGTCCGATCGCCATGGCGTCGCACTGCGAACCGAGCGACTGCGCCAGCCACGCCATCCGGCGACGCGGCCGCGCGCGGCCGAACCCGATCGGCGGCGTCAGGAAACGAGAAGGGCAGAAGGCGTGTCGGCAGTCGCTGCCGCCTTGCTGCAGCAGCAACCGCCGCGACACCGCGATGCGCACTGTCGCCCGCGAAGGTCGGCAGCGCCGGCGCGGGCCAGCGAGAGTTGTGGCGACCGGCACGATCGGCGGGTCAGAAGCGGCCGGCGATGGCACGGCCGCGATGGCGGGGATGGGTCCCGCTCAGTGCATCGGCGCCTCCCGAAAGCGGGAGGCGCACGGACGGATCAGGCGTCCTTGCCGGACACGTGCCCGTCGATCTTCGAGGTCTGGTACAGCGCCATGCCGATGCGCTTGATCAGGCCGAGCTGTTGCTCCAGCCACCAGGCATGGTCTTCCTCGGTGTCGCGCAGCTGCGCCAGCAGCACGTCGCGGCTGACGTAGTCGCCGTGCTGCTCGCACAGCTTCATGCCCGCGGCCAGATTGGCGCGCACTTCGTACTCGACCTTCAGATCCTTCTCCAGCATCTCCTCGACCGTGCGCCCGGGTTCGAAGGCGTGCGGGCGCATGTCCGGGTCGCCCTCCAGGAACAGGATGCGCCGCAGCAGCGCATCGGCGTGCTCGGTCTCCTCTTCCATCTCGTGGTTGATGCGTTCGTACAGCGCCAGCAGGCCCTGGTCCTCGTAACGCCGCGAGTGGATGAAATACTGGTCGCGCGCGGCCAGTTCGCCGCGCAGCAGCTCCTTGAGGCATTGCACAACGTCGGGGTGTCCCTTCATGGGGCGGGCTCCGTGGGGTCGACTGAGGGCGCCATAGTGCCCGATGCCGCCGCGCCGCGTTCCAATCGGAATCATTCACATCCCGACTCGCACATCCGCGATGCGTGACCCCGCGCACAGCGCGCCGCGCCTACGCGGGAACGACACGCAGTCGTGTCTAGAATCGGAGACTTGCCCACCGGAGAGAGACGATGCGCGGTCGATGGAAACGCCTGCTGCTGGGGACGCTGCTGCTGACGGCGGCCGTGGCGCTGGGCATCTGGCTGCTGCTGCGCGGCAGCCTGGCCACGCTCGACGGCAAGGCCCCGCTGCAAGGCCTGCGCGCACCGGCAAGCATCCAGCGCGACGCGCTGGGCGTGGTCACCATCGATGCCGCCGACGAGGCCGATGCGATGCGCGCGCTCGGCTACGTGCACGCGCAGGAACGCTTCTTCGAGATGGACCTGCTGCGCCGCGCCGCCGCAGGCGAACTGTCCGAGCTGGTCGGTCCGCACGCACTGGACGTGGACAAGGCACGGCGGGCGCATCGCCTGCGCGCGCGCAGCAGCGCGCAACTGGCCGCGTTCGCCGGCACGCACGCGGCGGCCTTGCAGGCCTACAGTGCGGGCGTCAACCAGGGCCTGCACGCGTTGCGGATACGGCCGTGGCCTTACCTGATGCTGTTCGCCGCGCCGCGCGACTGGCAGCCGGTGGATTCGGCGCTGGCCGGCCAGGCGATGTACTTCGACCTGCAGGGCAAGCAACTCGAGCGCAAGCTGGCCCTGTATCGCCTGCAGCAGCGCTTGCCGGCGCCGCTGTACGCCCTGCTGCGCCACGAGGGCAGCAGTTGGGACGCGACACTGGACGGCAGCGTGCGCGGCGACGCGGAGCTGCCCTCCGCCGATCAGGTCGATCTGCGCCGCCTGGCGGACGCGCCCGCCCCCGCCGCGACCGAGGCGGTCGCCACCAGCGCGCCCGGCAGCAACAACTGGGCGATCGCCGGCAGCCGCACCGCCGACGGCCGCGCCATCGTCGCCAACGACATGCATCTGGGCCTGCGCGCGCCCAGCCTGTGGTTCCGTGTGCGCCTGCGCTATGCCGATGCGCAGGCGCCGGGCGGCCACGTGGACGTGTCCGGATTCTCGCTGCCCGGCCTGCCGGCGGTGATCGTCGGCAGCAACGGTCACATCGCCTGGGGGTTCACCAACAGCTATGCCGATACCGCCGACTGGTACCGGCTCACGCCGTGCGCCGCGGTGGCGCAGCCCGGCTGCACGCCGGTCACCGTGCACCGCGAACGAATCAAGGTCTCGGGCGCCCCCGACACCGAACTGCAGGTCGAAGACACCGCCTATGGCCCGATCCTGCAACACGAACCCGACGGCAGCGCGCTGGCGTTGCGCTGGGCCGCGCAGTTGCCGGGTGCGCTGAATCTGGGGCTGGCCGACTTCGCCCGCGCCGACACCCTGCCCGATGCCTTCGCCCGTGCGCAGCACATCGCCACGCCGGCACAGAACCTGGTGCTGGCCGACCGCGACGGCCACATCGGCTGGCGCGTGCTCGGCCCGCTGCCGCTGCGCGGCCCGCACTGCGCGGCCGATGCGGTGATGCACGACGTGCGCGCGACAGTGCCGGCGGAGGCGCGCTGCGCGCCGTGGCCGCTGTCCACCGGCCAGTCGCCGCAACGCATCGATCCCGCCGACGGGCAATTGTGGACCGCTAATGCCCGCGTGATCGGCGGCGCCGAACTGGCGCCGCTCGGCGACGGCGGCTATGCGCTGGGCGCACGCGCACAGCAGATCCGCGACGACCTGCGCCTGCATCCGCACCTCGACGAACGGCAGTTGCTGGCGATCCAGCTCGACGACCGCGCCCTGTTCCTGCAGCGCTGGTGGGCGCTGCTGCAGCAACGCGATGCCGGTGCGGCGACGCCGGCGTTGCACGCCATCTCGCAAGCGGCCAAGCACTGGGAAGGCCGCGCCAGCACCGGCTCGGTCAGCTATACCCTGGTGCGCGCCTGGCGCCTGGCGGTGCTGACCCGGATCCGCGACGGCCTGATCGCGCCGGCCCGTACCGGATCGAACGCAGATACCGCGCCCGCGCCACCGCCGCTGCCGCTGCCGCAACTGGAAGGCGTGGCCTGGCCGC
>NZ_AQOJ01000945.1:0-4380 GCF_000364685.1 Xanthomonas sp. SHU 166 | reverse complement strand
GCAACAGCCGCTGCACCTGCTGCCGCGCCGCTACGGCAGCTGGCAGGCGCTGCTGGAAGACGCCGCCGCCGAGGTGCGCACGCACCTGCAGGCCGAAGGCCCGCTGGACACGCGCCGCTGGGGCCTGGAGAACCGCGCGGCGATCTGCCATCCGCTGGCGCAGGGCCTGCCCGGGCCGCTGCGCGGCTGGCTATGCATGCCGGACACGCCGCTGCCCGGCGACGACGACATGCCGCGGGTGCAGCGCCCGGCGTTCGGCGCCTCCGAGCGCATGGTGGTGGCACCGGGTCACGAGGCCGACGGCATCGTGCACATGCCCGGCGGCCAGAGCGGCCACCCGCTGTCGCCGTTCTGGGGCGCCGGCCACGCCGACTGGGTGCAGGGCCGCGCCACAAAGTTCCTGCCCGGCCCGACCCGGCACACGCTGACATTAAGCCCGTCCGCACCACAATGACCCGCGATCGGCTCCGCGCCGGCGTCCGACTGCATACGCCGGCCTGCCTTCCCCCTTCCCCCACTGCCGAGTCTGCCTACCGATGAAGCGCCCTCCCCTGCTCGCCCTGTTGCTGCCGCTCGCCGCGGCCGTGTCGTTTTCCGCCTGTGCCACGCCGGCTGCCGACGCGCCCGCGGCCGCTTCCGACTGCAGCGTGCGCGCCCAACCCGGCGACGATCTGCAGGCCGCGATCGACCGCGTCCCCAACGACGGCAAACCCGCCACCGTGTGCCTGAGCGCCGGCGAGTTCCCGGTCGGCAAGCTGATCTCGATCCAGCGCGACGGCCTGCGCCTGCGCGGCCAGGGCGACAGCACCGTGCTGCGCATGCGCGACCACGTGCAGCAGCCGACCATCGTCATCGGCGACTATCAGAACGAGCGCCCCATGCGGCCGATCCGCGACGTGCGCGTGGAGCAGTTGCAGATCGTCGGCGGCACCATCGACAAGGAGTTCATGCCCGAACGCCCGTACCTGAGCAACAGCCTGGTGGTGGTGCGCAACGGCCAGAACATCCAGCTGACCCACCTGCGAGTGAGCAAGTGCCGCAGCGCCTGCCTGCTGAGCGAGTTCGACAGCCGCGACCTGCTGATCGCGCACAACGACGTGTCCGGTGCGACCTGGGACGGGGTGTCTTTCAACCGCACCGCCAAGGTCAAGCTGATCGACAACGTGATCCACGACAACGTCGCCGCCGGCATCACCACCGAGCACCTGGAAGACAGCGAGATCCGCGACAACCGCCTGGAGCGCAACGGCAGCCAGGGCGTGTACCTGGCCGACGCGCGGCGCAACCTGTTCGCGGGCAACCAGTTCATCGACAACAAGGGCGCCGGGCTCTACCTGACCTGCTCGATCCGCCAGCGCACGCCGCAGATCCTGTGCTGGGACAACAGCATGAGCCAGGACAACACGTTCGAGAACAACACCTTCCGCGGCAACCCCTACACCTACACCATCGGCGTGGACAGCGCGGCCAACTGCACCGGCCCGGAGTTCCGCCCCAACCTGTGGCGCAAGAACAACCAGGCCGACGCCTCGGGCATCGACATCCAGCCCGAACGCTACGGCCACTGCGTGCGCTTCGAATAAGCGCGCGCGGCCGCGGCGCCTGCGCACGCCACCCGGCCGGCCTTGAACAGGTCGGCCGGGGCGCCCCAGCCCGCGCATGGCGGCAGAACCGGTGTGCCCCCCCAGGCCAGGCCGCGTCCAGGCGGGTGTCGGACCACCACCAGGCGGGCGACACGCACGCCGCGACACATCCATTAAAGCTCTGCCTGCAGCGGCCGCTAACCGGTGACGACGCCCCAGCGACCGACGGACCGCGCTGGACCACCGACCGGCCGTGCCGCAGACGCTGGAGTGCCGCGGCGCTCTGGGAGAGCAGATGAACTACCACCTTCATGTCCGCCGCACCCTCGACACGCCGATCCTGGCGATCCAGGGCCTGACCCTGTGCGTCTGGCTGGCGCTGCTGCTGTGCAACCCCTACCTGAGCCACCCACTGGACGCGCGCTATGCGCTGGCGTTCGCCGCCATGCTCGGCAGCGGCGTGGTCATGCGCATGGCCAGGCACTTCTGGCAATGGCGGTTGAGCGCCTTCCTGTCGGTGATCGCGTTCGACGCCGCATTCCGGCTGCAGTTGCACCACATGGGCGGCGCCGGTCTGCCCTGGATGCTGCCGGTGGCGGTGACCCTGAGCCTGGGCTACAGCGTGCTGTTCTGCCACGCGCGCGACTATCTGCTGGCGCTGGCCTGCACCTGGGCGATCATGCTCGGCTGGCACGACAGCCTGGTACCCGCCTCCACCGACCTGCCGCTGCTGGAGATCCTGGTGGCGGCGGTGACCATGGTCGGGTTCGCGTTGAACCGTATCTTCGTCACCACCATGCGCAGCAACCACGCGCTGAAGGAAGGCTATCGGCGCCTGGCCGCGACCGACGCACTGACCGGCATCCCCAACCGGCGCGCGCTGATGGCCGACCTGCAGGCAGCGGTCGGCACCCAGCACGCCGTGCAGTTGGCCATGCTGGACATCGACGACTTCGAGCGGATCGGCGCCGAGCACGGTCACCACGTCGGCGATGCGGTGCTGCAGGCGCTGGCGACGGAACTGGTGCGGCTGGACCCGCGTTGCCGCGTCGGCCGCCTCGGCGGCGAGGAGTTCGGCCTGCTGTTCGAGGGCGTGTCGCAGGACAAGGCGAGCGCACTGGTGCAGCGCCTGCAGCAGCGCATCCGCGGCCTGCGCGTGGATGGCGCAAGCTTCACCTGCAGCGTCGGCATGGCCTCGTTGCCGGCCGGCGGCGAACTGTCCGACCTGCTCGCCCGCGCCGACCGCGCGCTGTCCGCCGCCCGGCAGGCGGGCAACGGCAGCCTTCGCCTGGACGGCGCCACGCCGGTGTCGGCCGGCACGTCCGCGGCGTTTGCAGGCGATCCCGCGCTGCCGGCCGCCACGTCGCTGTAGCACGCAGCACCAACAGCCCCCGCGGGGCGGCGCATGCCGCCGCCCCGCAGCGCACTCGCTCGTGGTGCACGCACTTCAGGCCCGACGCAGACAGCGCAGACGTCCACCCCGCTTCACCGCCGCTGCGTGCGGCACCAACAGGCTGAACCGCAGGCGCTGCGGTCACTCAAGCCGCCACGCCGGCATGCCGATACGCTGCCATCGATCCAGCGCGTGCGCGTCGGCGTCCGCACATCACGAACCGGCCGGGACGCGCCGTTGGGCAGCACATGACGTACCCGGAATACATCCGCCACCTGCTGGGCCGGTCGACCACGGCCATTCAAGCGCTGACCCTGTCGATCTGGGTCGCGACGCTGCTGTTCAATCCGTATCTGCAGCGACCATGGGGCCTGGTCAATTTGATCCTGCTGGCCGCGCTGCTCGGCACCGCCGCCTGCACCCTGCTGGTCCGCCGCTTCTGGCACTGGCGCCTGAGCGGCGCGCTGTACGTGCTGCTGCTGTCGTGGGTGTATCAGATCGAGCTGCGGCAGATGGGCGCACACGGCGAATTCTGGTGGCTGCCGACCACGGTCACCCTGTGCCTGGGCATCAATCTGCTGTTCCCGTTCACGCGCGACTACCTGCTGGCGCTGGCATACACCTGGACGATCATGCTGACCGGTCGGTCACTGCCACCGGCGGCCGCCAGCGACCCGATGCTGCTGGGGCTGCTGGTCGCCGCGGTGTCGCTGATCGGCCTGGCCATGAACCGCACCTTCGCGCGCAGCATGCTGATCACCTACCGCCTGAAGGAAGACTACCGGCGCATCTCCGAGACCGATGCGCTGACCGGGCTGGCCAACCGGCGCGCCCTGATGGCGCAACTGCATGCGCTGGCTGCCGAGCGCGGTCGCCGCGGCACGCTGCAGTTCGTGATGCTGGACATCGACGATTTCAAGCAGGTCAACGACCGCCATGGCCACGATGTCGGCGATGCGGTGTTGCTGGCCCTGGCCGCCGAACTGACCCGGCTCGGGCACGGCTGCCGGGTCGGCCGGCTCGGCGGCGAGGAATTCGGCATCGTGCTCGACGGCATGAGCGACGCGCAGACCGATGCCCTGCTGCAGCGGTTGCTGGAACGCGTGCGCCAGACCCGCGCCAAGGGCGTGGCCTTCACGTTCAGCGCCGGGATCGCGCGCATGCATCCCGACGGCGATGTCTCGGATCTGCTCAAGCGTGCCGACCGTGCGCTGTATGCGGCCAAGCGCGACGGCAAGAGCCGGATCTGCCTGGACAGCGCCACAGGGCCAGCCCCCATGGCGGCCGTGCACGGCGCCCTCGACAGCGCGGCGCCGACGGCGGATCCGGCGTAGCGGGAGGCGCGCGGCAAGGAGCCGCATCCCGCGGCACGCATCGCCGGCGTCGAACACGCACGCTACCGGA
>NZ_AQOJ01000944.1:0-325 GCF_000364685.1 Xanthomonas sp. SHU 166 | reverse complement strand
CCCCCCCCGCCACAGCAGGCGCAGGCCCAGGCCACTCATCAGCACCGCACTGAGCCGGTCCAGCGGCCGCCGCGCGCGCGACCACCAGCGCCGCGGCGCCGGTGCGGACAGCAACCCGGCCACCAGCGCGAACCAGGCCGCATCGATGGCGAAGGCCAGCGATGGCAGCGCCACGTACTCGACAGGCACGCGCTGCGCCGGCAGCAGCGCGGCGAACAGGCCGGCGAACACCAGCGCGGTCTGCGGGTTGCCGAGCTGGGTCAACAGGCCCATGACGAAGGCCGAGCGCACCGCCGGCACCTGCTGTTCCGGCGCGATGGCGGTC
>NZ_AQOJ01000943.1:0-4123 GCF_000364685.1 Xanthomonas sp. SHU 166 | reverse complement strand
GGCGGGGCGCGGCGCGGCGGTCTTCCTGGCGGCCTTCTTCGCCACCGGCGCCTTGCCCGCCGCCTGCGTGGCACGGCCGCCGCGCAGATGCCGCAGTTCGCCATTGAGCGCGTCCACGCGCTCGATCAGCGCACCCAGGTCCTCGCGGCTGGGCACTTCCAGGCGGCGCAGGGCGCGCTGCACGCGATCCTCGAATACCTTCTCCAGGCGGTCCCAGGTGTCGGCGGCGCGCTCGCGGGCCTGGCCGACCCGGTTCTCCACCGCATCGCGCACCGCGTCGACGCCGCCGCCGGCCAGCTTGCGCGTGCTCTGCTCCAGGCTCAGGCCTTCCTTCACCAGGGTCTCGAACAGCTTGCCGCCCTCGGCCTGCGCACGGCCGAACGCGCCAACCCCGGCCAGCCAGACCTGCTGCGCCGATTCGCCCAGGCGCTTGGACAGCTTTTCCGCCTGCGCCTGCAGGGTGTCGTCGGCAGCGGCGGTGCTGCGCTTCTTGCGGGCGGACTTCTTCAGAGTGGCCATGACGGTGCGGTTCCTTCGGCGGGTGAGTGGCGGGGTTCGAGACTCGGGACTGTGACTAGAGTAATCACACCAGCGCGCGCAGGACGTGCGCGGGGAGCGATAGCGACGTCGGCCGGCGCTGCACGCTACGCCTCCGGCGAACGGCGGGTGCGGCGCCTGGCGCGGCGGCCGGCGATGACCTGGTCGACGTCGTCCAGCGCACGCCGCAGCCGCGCGGTGGTCTCGGTCATGCGCCGCGGCTGCACGTCCACGCCATCGAGGAAGGTGCGCTTGCGGTCGTTGAGGATATCGTGGCGCAGCGCGATGCCGTGCGCGGCCAGCAGCGGCTCCAGCGTCTGCGCGTTGCGGCGCAGGTCCGACAGGGTATTGCGATAGGCGAGCTGGCACACGCGGTGGCGCGCGGCGTAGCTGAAGAGATTGGTGAAGAACAGCTCGCCGTTGTCGGCGTTGGGCTCGAACACCAGTTGATCCACCTGCGGATACTGCCGCGCGTACTTCTCCAGCCCCACCTGCATGCGCGATTGCAGCAGGGTGCGGAAGGTCTGCGACAGCACCGCCGGCAGGCCGCCGGCGAGCAGCCGCGCGCGGTCGATGTGGCCATTGCGGCGCGGCGCGTGGGTGGCGTCGTAGGGCACCAGCGGGTTGATCCCGATCATCAGGTCGATGCCGCGCTCCAGCAAGGTGGAGGCATGCATGGTGCGGCGCAGCGCGCCGTCCACGTAATGGTGGCCGTCGATCTGCACCGGCGGATACAGCCCCGGCAGCGCCGCGCTGGCCTGGATCGCCAGCGAGATCGGCACGTGGTCCATGCCCGGCTCGCCGAAGCGCACCGCACGGCCGCTGTCCAGGTCCACCGCGACCACGAACAGATTGGCGTCGAGGTCGCGGAAATCGTTGCTGCGGCCGCGGCGGCTGAACACGTCCTGCAGGAAACGCTCGACCCCGGCGTTGTCGAACAGGCCGCTGGGCACCAGTCCGCCGAAGCGGGTGATCAGGTCCGACCAGCGGGTCTTGCGCGGTTCGGTGAGCAGGTCGTGCCACCAGCCGTAGGCCAGCCCCGGCAGGGTCGCGGCACGGCGCAGATACTCGTAGACGTTGGGCCGCAGGAAGTCTTCCGGGCGGAACCGCGCATCGTCGCTGTTGCCGGTGACGAAGATCCGGCAGATCTCGGCACTGCTGATGCGGTTGGCCAGCCCGGCGGTCAGGAACGCACCGGAGCTGACGCCCACGTAGCAATCCAGGCGGGTCAGGTCCAGTCCGTCCAGTGCCTCGTCCAGGGCGCGCAGCGCGCCGAGGCCATACATGCCGCCGATCGGCCCGCCGCCGGCGATGGCCAGGCCGATGCGGCCGTTGGAATGAGGACGGGGCGAGGCGCTGTGGAGGGAAAGCATGCGCGGTCCGCAGGAGGCAGTGGCGCGAGTGTAGCCGAGCGCCGTGACGCTTGCGGTCGTGCCGGGCTGCGACCATCATCGGCGCCCATGGCGCGCAGCACTCCCGTCCTGGAACGACTCGGCCGCCGCCTGGCGTGGCACCAGGCGCTGCACGACCCCGTGCGCGAACCGCGCAATGCGCTGCGCTGGCTGCAGGAACTGCGGCGCTGGCAATCGGAGCGGCTGGAGCGCAGCTTCGAGCATTTCCTGGAGGATCCGCAACGGCGTCCGGCGGCGATGTTCTTCCTGACCGACGTCTATGGCGACCGCGACTTCAGCCGCCGCGATGCCGATATCGTCAAGGTGTTGCCGATGATGCAGCGGCTGATGCCGGCGTCGCTGCTGGACACGGTCGCCGACGGCATCGAGCTGGGTGCGCTGACCCACGCCCTGGACCTGCGCATGGCCGAGGCGCTGCAGGACCTGGCGCCGCGGCGCAAGCGCCTGGACGAGGCGTTGTATGCCGAAGCCTATCGGCAGACCGGGCTACCCCGGCTGCGCCAGCGCCAGATCGACCTGATCGCCCGCGTCGGCCTGGGCCTGGCCAAGGCGGTACATACGCCGGGCGTACGCATGCTGCTGCGCTTCGCCCGAGGCCCGGCCAAGGCGGCGGGGCTGTCTGAACTGCAGGGGTTTCTGGAGCGGGGTTTCGACGCGTTCTCCAAGCTGGGCGATGCCGAGGGGTTCATCGGCGATATCGAGACTACCGAGCGCGCCGTGTCGGAACGATTGTTCGCGGGCGATCCGGATCCGTTTGCGTTGGAGTGAGTCAGCGGTCGGACCCTCACCCCAACCCCTCTCCCGACGGGAGAGGGGCTTTGGCTGCTCCCTTCTCCCCTCGGGACCATGGCCCCCTTTTGCGGGGGAAGGTGCCCCGAAGGGGCGGATGAGGGTACGAGCGAAGCCTCGTATCGCCAGATCGTTGCAGGCGCTGTGCGCCCCGGACCCTCACCCCAACCCCTCTCCCGACGGGAGAGGGGCTTTGGCTGCTCCCTTCTCCCCTCGGGACCATGGCCCCCTTTTGCGGGGGAAGGTGCCCCGAAGGGGCGGATGAGGGTACGGGCGAAGCCTCGTGCAACTGATTGCGTCAGCGCTTGGTACCGCACCCTCACCCCAACCCCTCTCCCGAGGGGAGAGGGGCTCGATGCACTGATCAGCCCAGCTTTTCCGCCAGCACCCGCCGAATCTCGCTTTCCACCGTGCCCTTCATCGCCGACAGCAGGAAGCCCAGTTCGGCAGTCACGTGCACCTGCTTGGGCAGCAGCTCGATGCGTCCGTCCACGCCCGAGCGCGAGAACAGCAGGGCATCGCCATCCCAGTGCGATTCCAGGTCGAAGCGCTCGGACAGTTTCTTGGCGGCGGTTTCGATGGCCTTGCGGGCCTGTGCGGGGGTCTTGTCGTGGTCGTGGCGGATGTCGATGCTGGACATGCTGGCTCCTGTGCGGGCGGGTGCCCGCGTGAACGATCAGGCATTGTGCGTATGCGCGGTGCATTGTCCAGCGCGCGCGCTTCTGCACTCGCAGGCAACCTGCTAGGCTGCCCGCCGTGCACGATCTGCAAGTCCATTTCAGCAACCGCCAACATCCCGACCGGCCCCTGCGCGCGGGCGTGCATCGCATCGTGCGGCTGGCCTCCGGCCAGGTCAGCGTAGTCGACGACACCCAGGGCGCGTTGCTGCTGGCGCAGTTCTGCCTGGACCGGCGCGGCCTGTGGCTGCAGGTCGCCAACGGCAGCCGCGGCATCCACGTCAACGGCCGCCCGGTGCGGCGCATGGCCCTGCTGCGCGCCGGCGACGCGGTCTACGCCGACGGCGTGGAGATGGTGGTGCAGGGCAAGTGCGAGCCGCTGCAGCGCCTGCCTGAGGTCAGCGAGGCCGAGCACGACGATCCGCGCCTGGTGCTGCGTGGCGTCGGCGGTCCGCACCATGGCCGCAGTTTCACCGTGGACCGGGTGCGCAGCATCGGCCGCCTGCGCGAGTGCGACATCCGCATCGACGATCCGGCCTGCGCCGAGCAGCACGCGCGCCTGGAACGGCATGGCGAGCGGGTGCTGCTGCGCGGCTTCGGTGAGGCGCAGACCCAGGTCAATGGCGTCGCCGTGCGCAGCTGCTGGCTGCAGCCCGGCGACCAGGTGGTGTTCGATGCCCAGCACCGCTTCGTGCTGGAAGTTCCGCA
>NZ_AQOJ01000942.1:0-5238 GCF_000364685.1 Xanthomonas sp. SHU 166 | reverse complement strand
CGGTGCCGAGCCGTTGCGCGACGACCCCGCCTTGGCCGCGCTCGCGCTGACCCCGGCGGTGGCGCCACGCCCGGCCACCGCGCGGCGCTGGCCGTGGCTGTTGCTCAGCGCCTTGTTGCTGGCCGCCGCGCTCAGCGGCCTGCTTTGGTTCGGCGCGCGCTGAGCGCCCGCCAGCCGCGCCAGCCCAGCAGCACCGCCAGGATCGCCGCGTACAGCAGCGGTTCGCGGATGTCCGACTTCACCAGCCACCAGAAGTGCAGCACGGCCAGCACGCCGATCGCGTAGATCGCCTTGTGCAGCTTGCCCCAGTTGCGCTTGAGCCGGCGCATCCAGCCCTGGGTGGAGGTGATCGCCAGCGGCACCAGCAGCAGCCACGCCATGAAGCCGACGGTGATGTACGGGCGTTTGACGATCTCCTCGAAGATCTGCGTCCAGTAGCCGCGCAGGTCCAGCCCCAGGTAGGCCGCCAGATGCACGGTCGCGTAGAAGAACGCGTACAGCCCGAGCATGCGCCGAAAACGCAGCAGCACCGATTGCCCGGTCAGTTGCCGCAGCGGGGTGATCGCCAGGGTCAACAGCAGCAGCCGCAGCGCCCACAACCCGGTGCGATGCTCGACCTCGGCCACCGGATCGGCACCGAGCGCATCGCTGCCGGTCTGCCACACCTGCCAGAACTGCCAGCCCAGGTACGCCATCGGCGCCAGCGCCAGCGCATGCACCACCGCCTTGGCGGCGATCAACGAAGCGGAGGTCTTAGCCATGCGCCGTCATCGCGCCGTGTTGGCACAGGCGCCACGCGGCACGCCGACTGCGACTCCAGCCGTCGCGCGAGGCAACCACCAGGCGCCGCGCTTTTCCCATTCCCGATTCCCAGTTCCCCATTCCCAGCCTCTCCTCAATACCATTTCTTCAGATCCATCCCCGCATACAGCGACGCCACCTGATCGGCATAGCCGTTGAACGGGCGGGTGGGAATGCGCTCGGCGAACAGCTTGCTGGCCTTGCCGGCGATGCGGCGCTCGGTCTTCTGGCTCCAGCGCGGATGGTCCACCGCCGGATTGACGTTGGAGAAGAACCCGTATTCGGAGGGTTGCAGCTCGTGCCAGGCGGTTTCCGGCATGCGCTCGACGAAGCGGATCTCGACGATCGACTTGATGCTCTTGAAGCCGTACTTCCACGGCACCACCAGCCGCAGCGGCGCGCCGTTCTGCTGCGGCAGCGGCTTGCCGTACAGGCCGGTGGCGAGCAGGGTCAGCGGGTGCATGGCCTCGTCGATGCGCAGGCCTTCCTTGTACGGCCAGTCGATCGAGCTGTAGCGGATGCCGGGCATCTGCTTGGGATCGGCCAGGGTGGTGAAGGCGACATACTTGGCCTTGGAGGTCGGCGCGAAGCGCTTGAGCACGTCGCCCAGCGGCACGCCCAGCCACGGGATCACCATCGACCAGCCTTCCACGCAGCGCAGCCGGTAGACCCGCTCCTCGGGCGTATGGCCCTTGAGCAGGTCGTCCAGGGACAGCGTGCCGGGCTTCTCGCATTCGCCGGAGACCTTCACCGACCATGGCGAGGTGCGCAGGGTCTTGGCCGCCTTCGACGGATCGGTCTTGTCGGTGCCGAATTCGTAGAAGTTGTTGTAGCTGGTCACGTCCTCGTAGCGGGTCAGCTCCTCGTTGGTGCGGAACCCGCTGCGCGCCTGCTCCGGCGTCACCACGGTCTTGGGCGGGGCCGGCGGCTCGGCGTCGGCGCAGCCGACCAGGCCAGCCACCGGGGTCAGCGCCAGGGCCTGCAGCAGGCGCCGCCGGTCGCGGTAGACCGCCTCGTCGGTGATCTCGCGGCTGGGGACGGTGAGGGCATCGCGCAACGACATGGCGGACTCCTGGAGCGAAGGGGGCGAGCAGTGGCGGGGACTTCACCACAGACTACGCATGCGCAGGGCGAATGGATGCAAATGCAACCTAAATTGCCCGGGCCGCAAGCTGTTGCGCTGCGGCATACTAGGGGTCCTGTCCGATAGGTGCCCCATGACGCGCGCGTTCAATTTCAGTGCCGGCCCCGCTGCCTTGCCGGAATCGGTCCTGCGCCAGGCGCAGGCGGAGATGTTGGAGTGGAACGGCGTGGGCGCCTCGATCGTGGAGCTGAGCCACCGCGGCGCCGAGTTCATGGAGGTGGCGGCACAGGCCGACGCCGACCTGCGCCGGCTGATCGGCATTCCCGACGACTACGCCGTGCTGTTCCTGGCCGGTGGCGCCACCACCCAGCAGGCGCTGCTGGCGCTGAACTTCGCCGCGCCCGGGCAGACCGTGGACTACGTGGTGACCGGGCACTGGGGCAAGACCGCGATCAAGCAGGTTGGGCCCTACGTCGACGTGCACGTGGCCGCCAGCAGCGAGGCCGACGGCTTCCGCGACATCCCGCCGCGCGCCGCCTGGCAGTTGCGCGAGGATGCCGCCTACGTGCACATCACCGCCAACGAGACCATCCACGGCGTGGAGTTCCGCGACACGCCCGACGTCGGCGACGTGCCGCTGTTCGCCGACTTCAGCTCCAGCATCGCCTCCGAGCCGATCGACGTGTCCAGGTACGCGCTGATCTACGCCGGTGCGCAGAAGAACCTGGGCCCGGTCGGCGTCACGGTGGTGATCATCCGCCGCGACCTGCTCGAACGCGCCGGCCAGCCGCGCGCGGACATCTTCGATTACCGCTCGCATGTGGCGCGCGACTCCATGCTCAACACGCCGCCGACCTGGAACTGGTACCTGGCCGGGCTGGTGTTCAAGTGGATGCTGGCCGAGGGCGGCGTGGAGGCGTTCGCCGCGCGCAACCAGGCCAAGTCGGCGCTGGTGTATTCGGCGATCGACGCCTCCGGTGGCTTCTATCGCAACGAGGTCGCGGCGGCGGTGCGCTCGCGGATGAACATCCCGTTCTTCCTGCCGGACGAGACCCTCACCACGCGCTTCGTCGCCGAGTCCAAGGCGGCCGGCCTGCTGGCGCTGAAGGGCCACAAGGCGGTCGGCGGCATCCGCGCGTCGCTGTACAACGCCATGCCCCTGGCCGGCGCGCAGGCGCTGGTCGCGTTCATGCACGACTTCCAGCAGCGCCACGGCTGAGTCGCCGATTTTTGTAGGAGCGGCTTCAGCCGCGACCGGATCGCGCAGGCGATCCGGACCACCGAGGAACCCCCGATCCATGGCCGCAAAGCCGAAGAAATCTCCCGCCGCCGACGCCAAGCCGGCCAAGCCTGCGAAACCCGCCGCCACGCCGGCCCTGGCCGACGTGCGCGCCAAGATCGACGAGATCGACCGCACCATCCAGGCGTTGATCGCCGAGCGCGCGCAGTTCGCGCACCAGGTCGGCAAGGCCAAGGGCAAGCTTGCCGCGGCGGTGGACTACTACCGGCCCGAGCGCGAGGCGCAGGTGCTGCGCATGGTGGTGGACCGCAACCAGGGCCCGCTCAGCGACGAAGTGCTGGTGCACGTATTCCGCGAGATCATGTCCGCGTGCCTGGCGCAGCAGGAGCCGCTGAAGATCGGCTACCTGGGGCCGGAAGGCACCTTCAGCCAGCAGGCGGTGCTCAAGCACTTCGGCCGCTCGGCGGTGGGCCTGCCGATGGCCACCATCGAGGAAGTGTTCCAGGAAGTGGAAAGCGGCAACGCCGACTTCGGCGTGGTGCCGGTGGAGAACTCGGGGCAGGGCACGATCCAGGTCACCCTGGACATGTTCCTGACCTCCAACCTGAAGATCTGCGGCGAGACCGAGCTGCGCGTGCACCAGTTCCTGCTCTCGCGCAGCGGGCGGCTGGACGCGATCGAGCGGATCTACGCGCACCCGCAGTCGTTCGCGCAGACCGCCGGCTGGTTGCGCGCGAACCTGCCCAAGGTGGAGAAGATTCCGGTCTCCAGCAACGCCGAAGGCGCGCGCCGGGCGCGCAATGCCGACGATGCGGCGGCGATCGGCGGGGAGAGTGCGGCGCATGTGTATGCGCTGAAGAAGGTGATCATGAAGTCGATCGAGGACGACGCGGACAACACCACGCGCTTCCTGGTGATCGGGCGGCAGATCTTCCCGCCGTCGGGGCACGATCGTACGTCGGTGCTGGTGTTCATCCACGACAAGCCGGGTGCGTTGTTCGATGTGCTCAGTCCGTTCGCGCGGCATGGGATCAGCATGAATCGGATCGAGTCGCGGCCGTCGCATCAGGCGAAGTGGGAGTACGGGTTCTTCATCGATCTGGCGGGGCATGTGGAGGATGAGGCGATGAAGTTGGCGTTGGCGGAGTTGAAGGCGCATTCGGCGCAGATCAAGGTGTTGGGGTCTTATCCGGTGGCGGTGCCTTGATCGAGCCGTCCTTTCGTCGCGGCGCGACGGCCAAAACAAAAGGCCATTTGATTAACAGTCAAGTGCTCTAACGTGGTTGGCTGGAGAAAAGCGGGAAGGCAACAGCAGAAGCAACAGCAGAAGCAACAGCAACAGCAACAGCTTTCGCGCTTGCGCGCGAGTCACTTTTCTTTGCTTGTGCAAAGAAAAGTAACCAAAAGAAACACACCCCCGGGCGGGCTGCCCCGCGCTGCGCGCGGGGTCCGCGGACACGACGGGAATTTTCGGAAGGCACATCCATGTGCCTGCCGAAAACGACGCGCATCCTGCGCGTCGCCTCTCACGGGGTTTTACCCGCCGTGTCCGCCAGCCCTCACGGGGGGATTGAGAGCAACAGCGAAAGCAAGAACAACGGCAACAGCAAGAGCAACAGCAACGGCAAGAGCAACGGCAACGGCGGTGGCTGACTTGGTGTAGGCGTCGTGGCAGCAGCGCAAGCGCGCTGTAGCGGCGCCGATGTCGCCGGGTGGTGGTGGATCTTCGGGTGGTTGGACTTTCAGGAACGATGATGAGCAACGAGCAAGGCTGGATCGCAACGCGCGGCACTGCGCTGCAGGGCACGCTGACGGTGCCGGGGGACAAGTCGGTGTCGCACCGGGCGGTGATGTTCGCGGCGTTGGCCGATGGCACGTCGCGGATCGAGGGGTTTCTCGAGGGCGAGGACACGCGTTCGACCGCGGCGATCTTCGCGCGGCTCGGGGTGCGGATCGAGACGCCGTCGCCGTCGCAGCGCATCGTGCATGGGGTGGGCGTCGATGGGCTGCAGGCGCCGCAGGGCGAGCTGGATTGCGGGAACGCCGGCACCGGCATGCGTCTGCTCGCCGGGCTGCTTGCGGCGCAGCCCTTCGACAGCGTGCTGGTCGGCGA
>NZ_AQOJ01000941.1:0-1459 GCF_000364685.1 Xanthomonas sp. SHU 166 | reverse complement strand
ATGCGGCGGGTGACCGAGCCGCTGGCGCTGATGGGCGCGCGCATCGACACCGAGGCCAATGGCGTGCCGCCGCTGCGCATCCATGGCGGCCAGCCGCTGCGCGGCATCGACTTCGTCTCGCCGGTGGCCAGCGCCCAGGTCAAGTCGGCGGTGCTGCTGGCCGGTCTGTATGCCGAAGGTGTCACCACGGTGCAGGAGCCGCATCCCACCCGCGACTACACCGAGCGCATGCTGTCCGCGTTCGGCGTGGACATCGAGTTCTCGCCGGGCCAGGCGCGGCTGCGCGGCGGCCAGCGTCTGCGCGCCACCGATATCGCGGTGCCGGCGGACTTCTCCTCGGCGGCGTTCTTCATCGTCGCCGCCAGCATCATTCCCGGCTCGGACATCACCCTGAAGGCGGTCGGGCTCAATCCGCGCCGAACGGGTCTGCTGGCCGCGCTGCGCTTGATGGGTGCGGACATCGTCGAGCACAACCACAGCGAGCACGGCGGCGAGCCGGTCGCCGACCTGCGCGTGCGCTACGCGGCGCTGCGCGGCGCGACGATTCCCGAGAGCGTGGTGCCGGACATGATCGACGAGTTCCCGGCGCTGTTCGTGGCCGCCGCCGCCGCCGACGGCCAGACCGTGGTCAGCGGCGCGGCGGAGCTGCGGGTCAAGGAATCGGACCGCCTGGCGGCGATGGCCACCGGGCTGCGCAGCCTGGGCATCGTCGTCGATGAGACCCCGGACGGCGCCACCATCCACGGCGGCACGCTGGGTGCAGGGACCATCGAGAGCCACGGCGACCATCGCATCGCCATGGCCTTCGCCATCGCCGGACAGCTGGCGCAAGGCGAGGTGCGGATCCAGGACGTGGCGAACGTGGCGACGTCGTTCCCGGGTTTCGACACGCTGGCGCGCGGCGCCGGCTTCGCGTTGTGCACCGCCTGATCGCCTGCGCAGCACCGGCCGCGTGCAAGCGCGGCCGGGGGAAGAGGCAAATCGGGTTGTCGAAACGTCAGTGCGTCGGCTGCGGACGCGGCGGATCGTTGGCGGGTGTTGACGGTGTCGACTGGGCAGCGCGGTAACCGCTGCCGTCGTCGTCGCGGTCCACGGCCAGCCACCAACCGGCGACGGCCAAAGCCAGTGCTATCACGATCATCCAGGCCCAGGGCGACCCGCGATCGGCCCGCGCATGCGCTTCCCCACGCGCAGACGACGGGCGGGCAGGACGCTTCCACGCGTCCAGCGGCTGTGTCGACTTGTACGGGGTGGGCATGGCGGCAACTCCGGTGCCGTGGGACGGGTCCAGTGTCACCCAGGACCCGCCTCAGGGGTGTCACCCCCATGTGAACGCCGCCCGCGCGTCCGGGCGGCGGTTCAGTTACGGCCCCGGCTTGAAGTCGAACGGAATCTCGATGCTGGCCGGCACTGCACGGCCGTTCTGCTGCGCCGGGCGGAATTTCCAGCGGCGCACGGT
>NZ_AQOJ01000940.1:0-13626 GCF_000364685.1 Xanthomonas sp. SHU 166 | reverse complement strand
CCCCCCCCCGCCGGTACGGCGCCGTCTGCACGACCGGCACCCGCGGCGGGCGCCGGCGTGCCGTGCCGCCTCAGCGGCCGATCGCCGCCAGGATGCGGGCGAGCACCTCGTCCAGCGAGCCGACGCCATCGACCCGCGCCAGCGTGCCGCGCTTGTCGTAGAAGCCGATCACCGGCGCGGTCGAATCGGTGTAGACCTGCAGGCGCTTGCGCACCGACTCGGGATTGTCGTCCTCGCGGCCTTCGGCCTTGGCGCGGCCGGCGATGCGCTCGACCAGCAGTTCGTTGGCCACGTCCAGCTGCACCACCGCGTCCAGCGGCTGGCCGAGCTTGGCCAGCAGTTCGTCCAGCGCGCCGGCCTGGGCCAGGTTGCGCGGGTAGCCGTCGAGGATGAAGCCGTTGCGCACGTCGTCGCGGCCGAGGCGCGATTCGAGCATGCCGAGCAGGATGTCGTCGGAGACCAGGTCGCCGCGCGCCATCACTTCCTTGGCCTGCACGCCCAGCGGGGTGCCGGCGGCGACTTCGGCGCGCAGCAGATCGCCGGTGGAAATGTGCGGGATCTGCAGCTTGTCCTTCAGGCGGGCCGCCTGCGTGCCCTTGCCCGATCCGGGCGGTCCCAACAGAACCAATCGCATCAACCTGACTCCTCGAGGAAAGTACCGTGCGCGGCCGGCGGCGTTAGACTCGGGGGCCAAGCCTGCGCTGCACCGCTAGATCCCCAGCTTACCGCATCCGGGCAATGTCCCGGCAATGTCCCCACCCCAGGAGCGAACCCCGACCATGGCCCAAGGCACCCTGCTGTACGCCCAGTCCGGCGGCGTCACCGCCGTCATCAACGCCAGCGCCGCCGCCGTCATCGGCGAAGCGCGGGCGCGCAAGGTCAAGGTGCTGGCCGCGCGCAACGGCATCCTCGGCGCGCTGCGCGAGGACCTGATCGACACCTCCAAGGAGTCGGCGGCGGCGATCGCCGCGCTGGCCCATACGCCCGGCGGCGCGTTCGGCTCGTGCCGCTACAAGCTCAAGTCGCTGGAGGCCGACCGCGCCAAGTACGAGCGCCTGCTGCAGGTGCTGCAGGCGCACGACGTGCGCTACTTCCTCTACAACGGCGGCAACGATTCGGCCGACACCGCGTCGAAGGTATCGCAGCTGGCGCAGGCGTTCGGCTACCCGCTGCACTGCATCGGCGTGCCCAAGACCATCGACAACGACCTGGCGGTCACCGACACCTGCCCGGGCTTCGGCTCGGCGGCCAAGTACACCGCGGTGTCGGTGCGCGAGGCGGCGCTGGACGTGGCGGCGATGGCCGAAACCTCGACCAAGGTATTTGTCTACGAGGCCATGGGCCGCCATGCCGGCTGGCTGGCCGCCGCCGCCGGCCTGGCCGCGCAATCGCCGGACGACGCGCCGCAGATCATCCTGTTCCCCGAACGCGCCTACGACGAGGCCGCCTTCCTGGCGCAGGTGCGCAAGGTGGTGGACAAGGTCGGCTGGTGCGTGGTGGTGGCCAGCGAAGGCATCCAGACCGCCGACGGCCGCTTCGTCGCCGATGCCGGCGGCGGCACCGATGCGTTCGGCCACAGCCAGCTCGGCGGCGTGGCGTCCTACCTGGCCGGCAAGGTCAAGGCCGAACTTGGCTACAAGGTGCACTGGACCCTGCCCGACTACCTGCAGCGTTCGGCCCGCCACCTCGCCTCGCGCACCGACTGGGAGCAGGCGCAGGCGGTCGGCAAGGCCGCGGTGCAGTTCGCGCTGAAGGGCATGAACGCGGTGATGCCGGCGATCGTGCGCAGCAGCGATGCGCCGTACCGCTGGAAGATCGAGGCGGCGCCACTGCACAAGGTCGCCAACCACGAGAAGAAGATGCCGGCCGGTTTCCTGCGCAAGGACGGCTTCGGCATCACCGACAAGGCGCGCCGCTATCTGCAGCCGCTGATCCGCGGCGAGGCGCCGCTGCCCTACGGCACGGACGGCCTGCCCAAGTACGTGGCGCTGAAGAACGTGGCGGTGAAGAAGAAGCTGCCGGCCTGGGAGGGCTGACAGCGCGGGCGCACGATCGGCATGACGTCATCGGCGCATGCCGTCGCGCGCGGGATGTCGCCGTTGGCGCCAGCCTCTGCAGGCGCTGCGCCGGACGATCGGGGGACGCGACAGGACGCTGCAGGGATCCTGGCGCATCCACCACGAATGTCGGATTGCCTGCAGCTTGAGAGAAGACGAGGCCACCAGGATGCGCGACACGCACGAAGACCCAAGCAGCGCGTCCGGCCCAGTGCGCTTCGATTGGCACAGCGACCCCATCACCCGCGCGACGCCGGTGGACGAGCACTATCGCAACACGCAGAACGTGCGCCGCTTCCTCGTGACCATGTGCGGCGACGGCTTCGCGTTCGATCGCGCGTTCATGGCCTGGATCAGGAATGGCGTCGCCAAGACCATGGGCGACGTCGCCGACGAATGGCAGCGACGGCACACCGGCACCGTGTCGACCTAAGGCACCGCGCGCGCCGCATGCGACGGATCGGCGAGGGTCAAGAACTGCGACAGCAACGCAAAGCGCAAAGCCGCCAAGCCTGTCCTGGATCCCGCTTTACGCAGGCATCCAGGGATCGCATGCGCCGTGCCTGTGCGGCCTCACGACAGCCACATTACCGTGGCGCATACGCAGCGCCGGTCGCGGCCGCCCTGCCTGCGCGATGCAGGCGTGACGGCCGAGGCGGCTCGACAATCTTCCCGCTCAGCGGCAGGCCTTGCCTTCCACCGTCATCTGCGCGGTGAACTGCGGCACCTGCGGGACCTCACCGGCGGCCGCCTGCTGCTTGGCCTCTTCCAGATAGATCCGCGACTGGCCCTGGCCATCGCGCTCGGTGTTCAGCGCCACCGGCTTGCGCCACACCCGCACCACCGCCTGCTGCGACGGACAGGCGGCGCTGGGCACGCGGATCAGATCGTTGAACTTCCAGCCGGTGGCCTCGCTTGGCTTGGCCTGGTCGAACTCGACCAACCTGGCGCGCGGCTGGCAGGTCGGGCTGCTGCGCACCGCGGAGAAGCGGTAGGGCTGCGCCGCATCGCCGGTGTACTCGCCCTCGAAGCGCACGCAGGCCTCGGGGATCTGACGGATGGTATGCACCACGCCCACCGCCTGCGGCGCGCTGGCCGGGCGCTGCAGTTCCGGGGTCGGGTCGGCGGCTGCAGCGGCCTGCGGCGCCAGCGCACACAGGCCAAGGGCCAGGATCGAGGCGCGTGCGCGCAGCCTTGGGGAAATCGTCGATTGCATCGGAGGGCTCCTGGGAAGCGATGCGCCACGCTGCCACGCACAGACTGAACCGCACGCCAAAAGTGAGACGCCCTGCCTGGTCGCTGGCGGCATCACGGAGGCAGGCGCATACTCGCCCACGTCCAGGCCAGATGACATTGCGATACGCACCAGCGGCGCGCGTTGTGGCCGCGGAGTCGTTGCATGCTTCAGCTCCTACGGTGTGATCCCCCGGTATGTCCAGCGCTTGGGCGCCATCCACATCCTTGGGAGGGGTCATGCTGGAACGATATGCGGTCACCGTGGCACTGGCGTGCGCGGCTCTGGCGGTGCTCTACGGCATCGTATCCACGCGCTGGATCCTGGCGCAGCCCGCCGGCAACGAACGCATGCGGCAGATCGCCGATGCGATCCAGGAAGGCGCCCGCGCCTACCTCAACCGCCAGTACCTGACCATCGCCATCGCCGGCGCGGTCCTGCTGGTGCTGGTCGGGGTGTTCCTGAGCTGGTACACCGCCGGCGGCTTCGCGATCGGCGCGGTGCTGTCCGGGGTCGCCGGCTACATCGGCATGAACCTGTCGGTGCGCGCCAACGTGCGTACCGCCGAAGCGGCGCGGCGCGGGCTGGCGCCGGCGATGGCGGTCGCGTTCCGCGGCGGCGCGATCACCGGGATGCTGGTGGTCGGGCTGGGCCTGATCGGCGTGGCCGGCTACTACGGCCTGCTGCAATGGCTGGGACACAGCGTCGGCGACAGCCTGCATGCGCTGGTCGGCCTGGCCTTCGGCAGTTCGCTGATCTCGATCTTCGCGCGCCTGGGCGGCGGCATCTTCACCAAGGGCGCCGACGTCGGCGCGGACCTGGTCGGCAAGGTCGAGGCCGGCATTCCCGAGGACGATCCGCGCAACCCGGCGGTGATCGCCGACAACGTCGGCGACAACGTCGGCGACTGCGCCGGCATGGCTGCCGACCTGTTCGAGACCTACGCGGTCACGGTGATCGCGACGATGCTGCTGGGCGGGCTGATGGCCGCCGAGGCCGGGCGCAACGCGGTGCTGTATCCGCTGGTGCTGGGCGGGGTGTCGATCGTCGCCTCGATCGTCGGCACTTTCTTCGTGCGCGTGCGCCCGGGCGGTTCGATCATGGGCGCGCTGTACAAGGGCGTGGTGGTCTCGGCGGTGCTGGCGGCGCTGGCGTTCTGGCCGGTGACCCAGCAACTGATGGGCGACACCGCCGCCGGTGCCGGCAAGCTCTACGGCTGCGCGCTGATCGGCCTGGCGCTGACCGGGTTGATCGTGTGGATCACCGAGTACTACACCGGCACCCAGTACAAGCCGGTGCAGCATGTGGCGCAGGCCTCGACCACCGGCCACGGCACCAACATCATCGCCGGGCTTGGCATCTCGATGAAATCCACTGCATTGCCGGTGATCGCGGTGTGCGCGGCGATCTGGGGCGCGTTCGCGTTGTCGGGTCTGTACGGCATCGCCATCGCCGCCACCGCGATGCTGTCGATGGCCGGCATGATCGTGGCGCTGGACGCCTACGGCCCGATCACCGACAACGCCGGCGGCATCGCCGAGATGGCGGAACTGCCGCCGGAGGTGCGCGCGGTGACCGACCCGCTGGACGCGGTCGGCAACACCACCAAGGCCGTGACCAAGGGTTATGCGATCGGCTCGGCGGCGCTGGCGGCGCTGGTGCTGTTCGCCGACTACACCCACAACCTGCGCGCCGCGCACCCCACCGAAACCTTCGCCTTCGATCTATCGGACCACACGGTGATCATCGGCCTGCTGATCGGCGGCCTGATTCCCTACCTGTTCGGCGCGATGGCGATGGAAGCGGTGGGCCGCGCCGCCGGCGCGGTGGTGGAGGAAGTGCGGCGGCAGTTCCGCGAGATCGCCGGCATCATGCAGGGCACCGGCAAGCCGCAGTACGACCGCGCGGTGGACATGCTGACCCGCTCGGCGATCCGCGAAATGATCGTGCCCTCGTTGCTGCCGGTGGCGGTGCCGATCGTGGTCGGCCTGTTGCTGGGCCCGCGCGCGCTTGGCGGCCTGCTGATCGGCACCATCGTCACCGGGCTGTTCGTGGCCATCTCCATGACCACCGGCGGCGGCGCCTGGGACAACGCCAAGAAGTACATTGAGGACGGCCATTTCGGCGGCAAGGGCAGCGAGGCGCACAAGGCCGCGGTCACCGGCGACACCGTCGGCGACCCGTACAAGGACACCGCCGGCCCGGCGATCAATCCGCTGATCAAGATCATCAACATCGTGGCGTTGCTGCTGGTGCCGCTGCTGTAGCCACACGCGCAGCGGGCATCGGCGACATGCCGGTGCCTGCTGCGCGTCCTTTGCCGCTACAGGCAGTCGATCAGGCCATCGTTGATGCTGTGCTCGCTGTGCGGCAGCGGCGCGAACAGCGGCCGCTCGCCCGACAGCGCCGCATACAGCGCGTGCACCCGGGTCTGCGGCTGCAGCGGGGTCCGGCAGTGCCATAGCCGCGCATCGACCACGACCCGGCCGGTGTCCGCATCGACACTGGCCTCGCTGGCGCCGAAGCTCCAGATGCACTCCCCGATCACCCCGTCGCGCTGGCGCACCGAGCAGCGATAGCGCAGCGGCCGGTAGTCGCTGTAGTCGCCTTCGCAGAAGGTGTCGCCGCAGAGCTGGTCGAAGTCGTGCGCCAGCCGTTGCTCCAGGTCGGCGAACGCCTCCCAGCCCTCGCCCGGGGCGGGATAGTCCATCGCATCCACGTAGGCCGGTTGCGCCTGCTGCGCCTGCGCACCGCCGCAGGCCAGGACCAGCACCGCCAGCAGCGGCAGCATCGATTGCCGGATTCCGTTCATCGTCTTGCTCCTTGGGTGGGGAAAGTGGCCACAGGATCGCCGCCGCCCGATTCCGGCACCATCGGAATGCGCCCCATGCGGGCCGGTATGGAGTCCGAAACCGCTGTAGGAATCCTCCGAACCGCCGTGCGCTGCATTGCAACAGCCAACCGACTAGAATGCCTGCCTCTTTAGAAGCCACTCCACTGGAGCTAGCGCATGGGTCTGGAACTGGTCACCTCCGGCAAGAACCTGCCGGAAGAAATCAACGTCGTCATCGAAATCCCCAAGGATTCCGAGCCGGTCAAGTACGAAGTGGACAAGGCCAGCGGCGCCATCTTCGTCGACCGCATCCTCTCCACCCCGATGCGCTACCCGTGCAACTACGGCTACGTGCCCAACACCCTGTGCGGCGACGGCGATCCGGCCGACGTGCTGGTGGTGCTGCCGCTGCCGCTGGTGCCCGGCTGCGTGGTGCGCTGCCGCCCGGTCGGCGTGCTGAAGATGAGCGACGAGGCCGGCAGCGACGAGAAGATCCTGGCGGTGCCGGTGGCCAAGGTGTTCCAGGGCTATGCGCACATCGAGGACATCACCCAGGTGTCCGGCCACTGGATGGAGCGCATCGGCCACTTCTTCGAGCACTACAAGGACCTGGAGAAGGGCAAGTGGGTCAAGCTCGACGGCTGGGGCAATGCCGAAGAGGCCAAGCGCATCCTGCGCGAGTCCGTGACCCGTTACGAAGCCGGCGCCTGAGCCGCGCGGCCGCGGCGGGGCGCCTGCCCCGCCACGGCTGATCCGTTTCACGTTTTGCCGTTGCCGGGGCGCCGCGCTTCGGGGTTTGCGGTACATTGCGTCATGGCATCAGCGAGCCCGGTCCGTCCGCGATCCGGCTCTTCTTGGGGGACAGTCTCTTGCGCATCCTGTTCGTCGGCGACGAAGCCAGCCTTCCGTCCGAAGTCACTGAATACATTCGCGATCTTGGCGACGACTGGCAGGTCCAGAGCGTTGCCGACGGCAATGCCGCGATCGCCGCGGCGGCCACGGTGCGCCTGGATGCGGTGATCGCCGCGCCGACGCTGCCGGACCTGACCACCGCCACCCTGCTCGGCCAGATCCGCACGCTGAGCCCGGAAACCATCCGCATCGCGCTGATCGAGGCCGAACAGAGCAATCGCGCGCCGCCGGCGCGGATCATCGGCGTGGCCCACCGGTTCCTGCCGCTGCCGCTGTCCCCGGAAATGCTGCTGGAGGCGGTCACCAGCCTGGAGGAACTGCAGGAACTGCTGGGCAACCCGCGCCTGCGTTCCAGCATCGGCCGCATCGAGAAGCTGCCCTCGCCGCCGCATCTGTACCTGAGCCTGATGCACGCGCTGGAGCAGGACGAAGGCAGCAACGCCGCCGACCTGGCCAAGCTGGTCTCGGCCGACCCGGCGATCGCGGCCAAGGTGCTGCAGCTGTGCAATTCGGCGTTCTTCTCCAACGGCCGCACCATTTCCGACCTGCGCACCGCCGTGACCCGGCTGGGCACCGCCACCCTGCGCGACCTGGTCCTGGCCAGCGAAGTGTTCTCGGTGCAGGCGCTGTCCAACGCCGAGCGCAACGCGCTGCAGCAGCGCTCGCTGCTGGCGTCCAAGCTGGCCGCGAAGATGCTGCCGGCCTCCAGCGTGGAACTGGGTTCGACCGCGGCGCTGCTGGCCGACATCGGCCTGCTGCTGCCGGGCGTGCGCGACGAGCGCGAGCCGCCCACCGATGCCAACGACACCCGGCCGGGCCACGCCGAAGCCGGTGCCTACCTGCTGGGCCTGTGGGGCCTGCCGATGCCGATCATCGAGGCGGTGGCCTTCCATCGCCAGCCGCAGCGTTCCAGCACCCGCAGCTTCTGGGTCACCGGCGCGGTGCACGTGGCGATGGCGCTGGCCAGCGGCTCGGAGGTCGACGAGGAGTACCTCTCCAAGACCGGCATGCTCAACAAGCTGCCGAGCTGGCGCGAGCATGCCGAGAACCTGATGGGGCTGACCTCGGCGTAGGAATCATCATCCTATGCACGAAAAATTTGATCTCCGCGGAAAATAAACGCAAAAAAACGGGCCACAAGGCCCGTCTTTTTTAACAGGGGACAAGACTTACTGCGTTCTATACTGAACGAGGCAAACTTGCTGCACGCCGGATCCGCTGCAACTGATGGCGCGAACCGAGCCACCTTGGGAGCCGACGACTTTGATTGTGGCGCCTAAACTTTGCATGTGCTCGGCCATGCGGTTCAAATTTTCACCACCATAATCCGTCCAATCCCCCTGAACCTCCTGGATATCACTGGGAATAAGCTGCCCAGCGCCGGTACGCGCACTACCGGGCTCCGTATTTCCATTCTGATTTTCAAGATTGACAATGATTGTCACATAAGACCCATCCTTGAAAACCACCTTGTACATTATCCGTGCCTGATCACGCAGCCCGGTGTAGTTGGATGCCAACTGCAACAAGTCAGTCATTGCCGTAAGGACATTGGCGCCAACGACTGAAGATATAACATTTACATTACCGGTCGCCGATTCGATCATCGCCCTCAAATTAGCGTCCCGAACGAATTCGTATGCGGTCTTGCTAGCAGCATCGGGGTTAAGTCCAAGCATGCTGACCGGAACATTGTAAGTAGGGCGTATTGTTCCACCACCGCTAACATAAAGTTCGTGAGCACGTCTCACTTCCTCGGAAGCACCCGGCGGCGGCGTCTGTTTACGAACGACCGGATTCGCCGCAGTTGTCGTGCGGAGCGGAACTCCACCACCGCCGCCACCAGATCCCACGTACCACTGCTGGATCTTGTTTCCACTCACGCTGTACACAATGTGCGTACCCGTGCCGCGATTTACGGCTTCTGCGCGAAAATCCCCATCATCCTGACAGCTTTCACATCGAATCGCAGCAGCTTCGGCCGAAGGACCGTAGAACGTTCCAGCACCAACAGCAACCACGCCAATCAGAAAATGTCTAATCACGATAAAATCCTTTTTTAAGAAAAAAGCATGGCGGGCCTTGGGCCGCCATGCGCTAGTTCAATCAAATCAGAAGCGCTGGGTGTACTTCATGTACACGTAGCGACCGATGTCGAAGCCGCCGTAGTAGGCGAAGCTGCTGTCCGGGGCCGAGTACATCAGCGGACCGCGGTGGTCGAACACATTGTTCGCACCGATGGCGATCGTCGCGTCCCACGGCGCCTTCCAGTTGACCTGCAGGTCGTGGAAGGTGTTGGAACCGGTGTGACGCAGCGGATCGGCTTCGCCATTGGCGAAGTGGTCCGGCGCATCGCAGTAGTCAGCAGCGCGCGAGATGCACTTTTCCTTCATGCCGGAGTAGTAGCGCAGGGTGTAATTCACACCGAAGTCGCCCAGCGTCCAGTTCACGCCCAGGTTGGAACGCACGCGGAAGATGCCCGGAGTACCGACACTGCCGATGGTGATGTTGTCGCCCGCAGCGTTCTGGCCGGCTTCGTCGTACTTGCTGACGTAGCTGGTCTGCCAGTCGATCATGATCTTGCCGAACGCCATTTCCGGCAGACGGTAGCGGATTCCCAGATCGTAGCCTTCGGTCTCCATCTGGCCGAGGTTGGCCACACCGTAGGTCATCGCCGAGATGTGGCCGTCGGCGGCGCGGGTCACGCCGGCGCAGCGCTCGGCATTGCCCAGCACGTAGCAGTCGCGCAGGATGCGATCGACGCTATCGGCGATGATCATGTCCTTGATCTCGTAGCGGTACCAATCCAGCGAGATGTCCAGGCCCTGTACCCAGCGCGGGCTCCACACCAGACCGGCGGTCTTGCTGGTGGAGGTTTCCGGACGCAGGTTCGGGTTGGAGCCGCTGATGAACTCGTCCGGGGTCTGGCAAGGAAGGGTCGAACACGGCACGTAGCCCTGGCCCAGCTGGGTGTAGCCGACCGGCACGCCGGCCGCGCCGCACGCCGCATTGCCGTTGACGCTGTTCGGCGCACCCACGCCGCACGGATCGATGTACGACTCGAAGCTGCTGTTCAGGCCGCCATACAGATCGCTGATCGTCGGGGCGCGGAAGCCCTCGGCGTAGGTACCGCGGACCAGCAGCTCGTCGATCGGCTTCCAGGTGAAGCCGAACTTGGAGTTCACCGTGTCGCCGAAGTTGCTGTAGTCGGAGTAGCGGCTGGCCAGGTTCAGGGTCAGCTGCTTGGCGAACGCCATGTCGGCCAGGATCGGCACGTTCAACTCGAGGTAGAACTCGTCCAGATCGTAGTTGCCGGCGGTGGTCTTGGCGCCCAGGCCGGTGCTCTCACCCGACTGCGCGAAGGCGTCCGGCGAGAAGCGGCCTTCTTCCTTGCGGTGCTCGTAGCCGACCGCGATGCCGAGGTCGCCCGCCGGCAGCGTCGCCAGCGTGCCGCTCAGGTTGGCGGTGTAGCTGGTGGTCTTGGTCAGGCCGGTATCGGTGAAGTACGGGAACAGGAACGCCTGGGTGTCCGCATCGGCCAGCGAACCCGGGCCGGCCACGCCGAACGGCAGCAGCGGGTTCCACGGACGGCAGGCGCTCAGCGACACCGGCGCGGCGGCGGTGCCGCACTGGGCGACGCCGTTGGCGTTGATGAAGGACGAACCCAGTGCCTGGCGCGCCGCGATCAGGCTCATGTCGCCGTGACCGGTCTTGGTGCTCTCGTTGCGGTTCCACAGCGCACCGACGTCCCAGTCCCAGCTCTTGTCGGCGAACTCGAAGGAGCCGCTGATGGTCGGCGCGAAGCGCGTGGTCTTCAGCTTGCTCTCGGTGGTACGCGGCACTTCCCAGAGGCGGCGGCGGAAGTCGATGTCCTGGCCGATCGGGTTGAACGCGCTGTCGCCGGCCAGCGGGGTGCCGAACGCGGCGGACTGGTACGGATAGCCGGCGATCTGCTGATCGGTGGTGCGCTCGTTGTAGAGCACGTCGGCGTTGAAGACGATGGAGTCGGTCAGGTCGTAGTTGGCGTTGGCGAACACCGACTTACGCTCGATGCCGGTCTGCACCATCATCTGCTGGTTGGAGTTGGCGCGCTCGGCCGCCGTCAGCGGGTGGTAGTCGGCCGGATTGTTCGGGTTGCCGCCCTGGTTCAGCGTCTGCCACACAGCGACTTCCGGATCCGAGCAATCCACGGTCAGCGGGTTGCACCAGCTGCCGTTCTGGCTGATCGGACTCCAGCCGCTCGGCGTCGAGTTCGGGCCACGGCTGCCGTCGCGGCTGAACCAGCGGTTCTTGGCGAACACCGGATCCTGCTTGGAATACTCGGCGGTCAGCGCCACGCCACCGCGCTCGCCCTGGGTGCCGATGGTGAAGGAGTACTGCGAGGTCTTGCCGTCGCCTTCGCCGAACTGGCCGAACTCGGCCGAGACTTCGGCGCCGTCGAAGCGCTTGCGGGTGATGACGTTGACCACGCCGGCAATGGCATCGGAACCGTAGATCGACGAGGCGCCGTCCTTCAGCACTTCGATGCGCTCGATCGCCGCCATCGGGACCTGGCTCAGGTCCTGCAGGCCGGAGGTGGTCGCGCCCAGGCGCTTGCCGTTCAGCAGCACCAGGGTGCGCGCGGCACCAAGGTTGCGCAGGTCGACGTAGTAGCCGCCGACGTTTTCGCCGGAGGCCAGCGCATCGGCGCGCGAGATCGCCGGCGAGCCGGCCGAGGTCAGGTTCTGCAGCACGTCGGCGACCGAGGTGTAGCCCTGGCGCTCCAGCGCCTGGCGGTCCAGGGTCAGGATCGGCTGCTGGGTTTCGACGTCGGCGCTGCGGATGCGCGAACCGGTGATTTCGATCCGGTCCAGCGTGGTGGTGGACGAGGCGGCGGCTTCTTGCGCGCCGGCAATCGCCGGCGTCAACGCGATCGCGATGCTGGCGGGCAGCAAGCCCAGCCGCACTGCGGGAGTGCGAAGGTTCATCAATCTCTCCAGGGTAACGTTAGGGGCGTGTTAAGACGCCCTCGGCACGTTACGTTCCGGTGAGCGCGGCTGCTTTGCCGCTGTCGCCTGCAGACTTTGCCGATTCTGGCGGCACGGCGCTGCCATGGCGATATTGCGAGGCGGAGACACCGAAGCGTGCGCGGAACGCCCGCGCGAAGCTGCAGCAGTTGTCGAATCCGCTGGCGGCGGCCACCTCGCCGATCATCATCGTGGTGTCGCGCAACAGGTCCGCCGCGCGCTCCAGGCGCAGCCGCGCCGACAACGCCTGCGGGCTTTCCTCGTACAGGCTCTGGAACGTCTTGGACAGGTACCAGCCGGAAAAGTTGGTCAGCTCGGCCAGTTCGCTGATCCGCACCACGCGGTCGCGATGGCCGTCCAGATACAGCCGCGCACGCTGCATGCGCCCGAACACCTGGCGCTTGCGCATCCGTGAGCGCCCGGGACAGCGCTGCACGCGGCGCGACAACTCGCCCTGCATGGAGGCCAGATGCAGCAGCACCGGCCGCATCGCCAACGCATCGCCGGGCCGCGCCGCCGCCTGCCGCCACAGGCGCAAGGCGGTCCGCGTCTCGCGCAGCGACAACTCGCCGCGCCCCGCATACAAGGTCTCGTCGGCCATCCGGCCCAAGGCCTTCAGCGCCTCGCCATCCAGGCTCAGACCGATGCACAGGCCGTCGCGGTCGGTCTGCAGCATCGGCCGCGAGTCGCGTTCGAAGGCCAGCCACTGGCCGCGGCGCAGGGCGAAACGTCCCTCCTTGGCCTCGATCCAGGCGCTGCCACGCAACTGCAGCCAGACCGTGAAGGCATTCGCCGAGGCCTGCACGCTGGCCAGGCGCGCTGCGCCCAGGCAGGCCGGACCCGCCGGCGCGTCGTCGGCGTCCAGCACCAGTTGTTGTCCATGATCGACCAGGAAAGATTGCCGCATCCGAGCACCTGCTTGACGTAAACCGGTGCGCAGTCTTTGCCGAACGTGGCGGCAGGTCAGGACGTCTTGGCGATAGTTGTCCGAAATCGCCACGACGCCCTTACGAACAACTTACGAAGCCTATTTTTCCTTCCGGATCAGCCAGTTGTGCGAGATGGTCGAGAACCATTCCGGCTGCTCATGCATACGCATGAAGCCGATCTCGCTGCCGTCCTCGACCGCCAGTGCCACATAGGCGTCGCCACTGCGCGGATCGATGCTGAAGCCGTTGACCGCACTGAAGTGGTCGCGGTCCAGGCACACGCTTGCAGCGAGGCCACCGTCGATCCGCGCCATGCGGCTGGCGCATTCGCCGGTCTGGAACAGGTAATGCACCGCACCCTCGGGGCCCAGCGCCCAGCTGCGGTAGCGCCACAGCGATGGCAGACTGTCGTCCACGACACGCACGCTGGCTAGGTCCAGGCTGGCATCGACGCGCCACAGGCCGCTGCGCGCGAGCCGGGTGAACAGGATCTCCCCAGTGGCGGGATCAGCGCGGACCTGGGAAACATCCGGCAAGGTCGCCAAGGGCCGCCAGGGCACCGCGCGCCGGTCGTACAACTGCAGGCGGGTGCGGCCGTTCTCGCCCAGCAGGACCAGCAGTTGACCAGGTTCGGCGGTGTACAACGCCTGCAGCG
>NZ_AQOJ01000939.1:0-464 GCF_000364685.1 Xanthomonas sp. SHU 166 | reverse complement strand
GTCAAAGGCTCGGCGGTGCCGCCGGCCGCCGGCATCCGCCACAGCCCGCCCATCTGCGGATTGCGCACGAAGGCGATCCATTTGCCGTCCGGCGAGTAGCGCGGCGCGTAATCGAAATCGCCGGCGGCGACCGGATAATCCAGCGCCGTCCAGCGCCCGCTGCCCAGATCCAGCACGCGGATGCCGCGTGCCGGCTGACGCCCGTTCATGCTGCCGAACACCAGGCCGCGGCCATCCGGCGTCCAGTCGAAGCTGAGCAATTCGCTGTCGTCGCAGCGCGCGACCTCGCGCGCGGGCGTGCGCCCGTCGGCCTGCACCAGCATCACCCGGCACTGGCGGTCGGCACCGAGTCGGGCGAAGGCGATGTGCGTGCCGTCGGGCGACCAGGCGGGCAGGCGGTCGGAGGCGCCGCGGGCCGGGACGCCCAGCGAGCGCGGGGGCGTACTGCCGGCAGCGCCGCTGGT
>NZ_AQOJ01000938.1:0-14248 GCF_000364685.1 Xanthomonas sp. SHU 166 | reverse complement strand
CGCCGCCGCCCGCCGCGGCCGCGCCGACAACGTCTGACACGCCTGTCGCGGCGGCAACGCCGCCGCCGATCCAGCACCCGATCGATGCCGCGGAAGCCGCCGACGCGGCGATTCCGGCGCTGGCCGCCAGCGACGATGCGGCCTGGTCGGCACTGAGCGCGCTGGCTGGCGGCGACGCACCACTGGCGCTGCTGCTGCGCGACCACCTGATCCAGCGCCTGGTGACCATGGTCGACAACCTGACCCAGCGCCGCGTCACTGCCCGCTCCCTGGCGCTCAAGCAAGTGCCGGGCGACCTGCAGGTGAGCACCGATGCCAGCGGCGCCAGCGTCATCGCCGACACCAATGCCCAGCGCTATGCGCCCTACGTGGAGGCGTTCACCCGCGCCGATCCGGGCACGGCGGTGGCGGCCTACCGGCGATTCTATCCGCTGTTCCAGCAGGCCTACGTGGAACTGGGCTATCCGCAGGGCTACTTCAACGATCGGTTGGTGCAGGTGATCGACCACCTGTTGCAGACTCCGATGCCGACCGCGCCGCTCGCGGTGGAGATGGATCCGGTGCGCGGCAAGTACCGCTTCGTGGATCCGGCGCTGGAATCGCTGTCGATCGGCCAGAAGGCGCTGTTGCGCATGGGCCCGACCCAGGCCGCTGCGGTCAAGGCGCAGTTGCGTGCGGTGCGCGAAGCCCTGACGCGGACCTGAGCCAGACGCGAGGCGCGTGCCGCGTCATGCGGGCTTTTTGTTTTTGGCAGGAGCGGCCCGAGGCCACCTCGAGCCGCTCATGCGGGAAAGCGCCTATGGCCACGCCTGAAGCGCCCTTGTGGGAGGGACTTCAGTCCCGACGCGCTACATCATAGATCACCACGGCATGACGGCGGTCTTTCAACGGACGTGGCAGGCCGACGCCGGACGTCCAGCCTCGCTCAGCCATCCAATTCCGGGTAATGCCGGAAGATGCCGTTCTCGTTGAACGGCAGGCGCCGCGGCGAGGCCAGGTAGGCGGCGATGCCCGGGCGCTCGCAGACGCGCTGCTGCAGTGCGCGCAGCCGCGGCAGCTTCGGCGAGAGTTTTTTCATTGCCTGCGGGAAGGCGTAGTCCAGCCCGCTCATCAGCTGGAACAGCGACAGGTCCACGTAGGAATGCTCGCGCAGCACGTGGCGCCCGCCGCCCTGGTCCAGCACCTGTTCGAAATAGCCCAGGAACTTCGGCAACCGCTGCTTGCGCAGGTCTTCGGCGCGGCGTCGCGCTTCGGCTTGCTGGTCCTCGTAGTACAGCGCGCTGGCGATGGGGTGGTGGCTGTCGTGGACCTCGGCAACCAGGTCGGCGATGGTCAACTGCAATTGCAGGGCCTGCAGCCGCCGCGATTCGCTGTCCGGCACCAGGCCCAGCGGCGGGCCGAGGTAGTGCAGGATGTTGGCGACCTGGGCGATCACCAAGCGGCCGGCCTTGAGGAACGGCGGTGCGAACGGGCGTGCGCCGGCATGGGCGCCGTCGAGGAAGGGCTGCATCGCCGCATCGCCCTGCTCGCGCGCCACGTCGCGATAGCCGGCGCCGGCATCCTCCAGCGCCAGCCGCACGAACTCGCCGCGGCCCTGGATGCCGGTCCAGTAGTAGAGCTCGTAGTGCATGGCGGGGCCTGTGCGTGGGGACGGGAGCGCCGAGGGTAGCCGCCGTTGCGGTAGCGGCGTGTGACTGCCCGGTGCCGGAGTGCGGCGGAGGTCACGTCGCGTCGCCGCCGTGCCGCGAGGTGTATACAGACGTCGCGGACGGCCTTGAAACAGGGGCGGACAGCCGCATTTTGCTGGCATGCCGGCACGGCCGGCCCTTTCCTTCAGAGGACTTCCCGATGCGGATGGACAAGCTCACCTCGCGCTTCCAGCAGGCCCTGGCCGACGCGCAGTCGCTGGCCGTGGGCCGCGACCACACCATCATCGAGCCGGTGCACGTGTTCGTGGCGCTGCTCGACCAGGCCGGCGGCAGCACCCGGCCGTTGCTGGCGCAGGCCGGCGTCAACGTGCCGGTGCTGCGCGAGCGGCTCGGCGAGGCACTGGACAAGCTGCCCAAGGTCAGCGGCCAGCCCGGCAACGTGTCGATGGGCAACGACCTCAGTCGCCTGCTCAACCAGACCGACAAGCTGGCGCAGCAGCACAACGACCAGTTCATCGCCAGCGAGTGGTTCGTGCTGGCCGCGGCCGACGACGGCGGCCCGTTGGGCCTGGCGCTGCGCGCGGCCGGCGCCGACAAGAAAAAGCTCGAGGCCGCCATCGACAAGCTGCGCGGCGGCGAGACGGTGCAGTCGGAGAACGCCGAGGAACAGCGCCAGGCGCTGGAGAAGTACACCATCGACCTCACCGCGCGCGCCGAGAGCGGCAAGCTCGATCCGGTGATCGGCCGCGACGAGGAAATCCGCCGCACCGTGCAGGTGCTGCAGCGGCGTACCAAGAACAACCCGGTGCTGATCGGCGAGCCCGGCGTCGGCAAGACCGCCATCGTCGAGGGCCTGGCCCAGCGCATCGTCAACGGCGAAGTGCCCGAAGGCCTGCGCGGCAAGCGCGTGCTGTCGCTGGACATGGGCGCGCTGATCGCCGGCGCCAAGTTCCGCGGCGAGTTCGAGGAGCGGCTCAAGGGCGTGCTCAACGATCTGTCCAAGAACGAGGGCCAGATCATCCTGTTCATCGACGAACTGCACACCATGGTCGGCGCCGGCAAGGCCGATGGCGCCATGGACGCGGGCAACATGCTCAAGCCGGCGCTGGCGCGCGGCGAACTGCACTGCATTGGCGCCACCACCCTGGACGAGTACCGCAAGTACATCGAGAAGGACGCAGCGCTGGAGCGGCGCTTCCAGAAGGTGTTCGTCGGCGAGCCGACGGTGGAGGACACCATCGCCATCCTGCGCGGGCTCAAGGAGCGCTACGCGGTGCACCACGGCGTGGAGATCACCGACCCGGCGATCGTCGCCGCGGCCACCCTGTCCAACCGCTACATCACCGACCGCCAGTTGCCGGACAAGGCCATCGACCTGATGGACGAGGCGGCCAGCCGCATCCGCATGGAGATCGACTCCAAGCCGGAGGAACTCGATCGCTTGGAACGGCGCCTGATCCAGCTCAAGATCCAGCGCGAGATGCTGAAGAAGGAGAAGGACGAGGCCTCGCGGCAGCGCCTGGCCGACCTGGAGAGCGACATCGACAAGCTCGAGCGCGAGTTCTCCGATCTGGACGAGGTGTGGAAGTCGGAGAAGGCCGCGCTGCAGGGCGCGACCAAGATCAAGGAACAGATCGAGCAGGCCCGTGTGGAACTGGAGGCCGCGCAGCGGCGCCAGGACTACGCCAAGATGAGCGAGATCCAGTACGGCCTTCTGCCGAACCTGGAGAAGCAGCTGGCCGCGGCCAACGAGGCCGAACAGCACGACTTCAAGCTGGTGCAGGACCGCGTCACCGCCGAGGAAATCGCCGAGGTGGTGTCGCGCTGGACCGGCATCCCGGTCAACAAGATGCTCGAGGGCGAGCGCGACAAGCTGCTGCGCATGGAGGACGAACTGCACCAGCGCGTGGTCGGCCAGGAAGAGGCGATCAAGGTGGTGTCCGACGCGGTGCGCCGCTCGCGCGCCGGCCTGTCCGATCCGAACCGGCCCAGCGGCTCGTTCCTGTTCCTGGGCCCCACCGGCGTCGGCAAGACGGAGCTGTGCAAGGCGCTGGCCGAGTTCCTGTTCGACAGCAGCGACGCGATGATCCGCATCGACATGAGCGAGTTCATGGAGAAGCACTCGGTGGCGCGGCTGATCGGTGCGCCTCCGGGCTATGTCGGCTATGAGGAAGGCGGCTACCTGACCGAGGCGGTGCGGCGTCGGCCGTATTCGCTGATCCTGCTCGACGAAGTCGAGAAGGCGCACAGCGACGTGTTCAACATCCTGCTGCAGGTGCTCGACGACGGCCGCCTCACCGACGGCCAGGGCCGCACCGTGGACTTCCGCAACACCGTCATCGTGATGACCTCCAACCTGGGTTCGCACCAGATCCAGGAGCTGAGCGGCGACGGCAGCGCCGAGGCCTACACGCAGATGAAGGCGGCGGTGATGGGCGTGGTGCAGGCGCACTTCCGCCCGGAGTTCATCAACCGCCTGGACGACATCGTGGTGTTCCATCCGCTGGACAAGGCGCAGATCAAGTCGATCGCGCGCATCCAGTTGCACGGCCTGGAGAAGCGCCTGGCCGAGCGCGGGTTGAAGATTGAGTTGGGCGACCGCGCGCTGGAGCTGCTCGGCAACGTCGGCTTCGACCCGGTGTACGGTGCGCGCCCGCTCAAGCGTGCGATCCAGGCGCAACTGGAGAACCCGCTGGCGCAGCAGATCCTGTCCGGCCAGTTCCTCAGCGGCGACACCATCAAGGTCGAGGCCGAGGGCGGCAAGCTGGTGTTCGAGAAGGCCTGATGGATTCCGTTGTGCAGGCACCGCAGGCGCGCACCGCCGCGTCTGCGGCGCGCGCGCTGTTGATCGACATGGACGGCGTGCTGCGGCTGTGGCCCGACGACGATGCGACGCTGGAGCGCGCGCACGGCGTGCCGCCGGGCAGTCTGCGCGCGGTGGCGTTCGCGCCAGCGCTGCTGGAGCCGGCGATCCGTGGTGCCACCAGCGATGCGCAATGGCGCGCCGAGGTGGTCGCGCGTCTCGTCGCGCTGGCGCCCGAGGCCGACGTCGCGGCGCTGGTCGCTGCCTGGTCCGCGCCGACGGCGGCCCGTCTCAACCAGCCCGTACTGGCGCTACTGCGGCAGGTGCGCCAGCGCATGCCCGTGGTGGTGCTGAGCAACGCCACCTCGCGCCTGCCGCACGACCTGCAGGCGCTCGGCATCGCCGACGCGTTCGATGCCGTGGTGAATTCGAGCGAGGTCGGCGCGATCAAGCCGGAGCCGGCGATCTTCCAGCATGCGCTGATGCAGCTGGGGATGGCCGCGGACGAGGTGTTGTTCGTCGATGACACGGCGGTCCATGTCGAGGCGGCACGCGCCCTGGGCCTGCGCGCCGAGCGCTATGTGGACGCAGAAGCCTTGCGTGCCTGGCTGCTCGTCCAGGGCGCGCTCGGCGACGACTGAGCCCGGCAGGCCGCCACGCTGCCGGCCGCAACGCTGACAACCCAGCGGCATGGCCTCATAACCGCAGGTTTGCATCTGCCGTCGTGCGCGGCGCTATCGTCTGCGCTCCCTCGTTGCCGAGACGCGCGCCATGTCCGACCCGAACTGGAAGCTGGAAACCATCGCCGTGCACGGCGGCTACCGTCCCGATCCGACCACCCGCGCGGTGGCGGTGCCGATCTACCAGACCGTGGCCTATGCCTTCGACGACACCCAGCACGGCGCCGACCTGTTCGACCTGAAAGTGCAGGGCAACATCTACAGCCGCATCATGAACCCCACCACCGACGTGCTGGAGCAGCGCATCGCCGCGCTGGAAGGCGGCATCGGCGCGCTGGCGGTGGCCTCCGGTCAGGCGGCGGTGACCTATGCCATCCAGACCATCGCCGAGGCCGGCGACAACATCGTTTCCTCCAGCGCGCTGTACGGCGGCACCTACAACCTGTTCGCGCATACGCTGCCGCTGTCCGGCATCCAGACCCGCTTCGCCGACTATCGCGATCCCGGCGCCTTCGCCGGACTGATCGACGAGCGCACCAAGGCGATCTTCGTCGAGTCGATCGGCAACCCGCGCGGCAATGTCACCGACCTGGAAGCGGTGGCCGCCATCGCCCACGCCCACGGCGTGCCGCTGATCGTCGACAACACCGTGCCCACGCCATACCTGCTGCGGCCGTTCGACTTCGGCGCCGACATCGTGGTGCATTCGCTGACCAAGTACCTGGGCGGCCACGGCACCAGCCTGGGCGGGGCGATCGTCGATTCCGGGCGCTTCCCGTGGGCGACGCACGCGCAGCGCTTCCGCCGCCTCAACGAGCCGGACGTGAGCTACCACGGCGTGGTCTACACCGAGGCGCTGGGCGAGGCCGCCTACATCGGCCGTGCGCGGGTGGTGCCGCTGCGCAACACCGGTGCGGCGCTGTCGCCGTTCAACGCGTTCCAGATCCTGCAGGGCATCGAGACGTTGCCGCTGCGCATGGACCGGATCAACCAGAACACGCTGGCGCTGGCGCGGCACCTGCAGGGCGAGGCCAAGGTGGAGTGGGTCAACTACGCCGGCCTGCCGGACCATCCCGAGCACGCGCTGGCGCAGAAGTACCTGCGCGGCCACGGCTCCGGCGTGCTGACCTTCGGTCTGCGCGGCGGCCGCGCCGCCGGCGCGCGCTTCCTCGATGCGCTGCAACTGTTCACCCGTCTGGTCAACATCGGCGACGCCAAGTCGCTGGCCACGCATCCGGCGTCCACCACGCATCGCCAGCTCTCGCCCGAGGAATTGCAGCGCAGCGGCGTCAGCGAGGATACGGTGCGGCTGTCGGTGGGCATCGAGCACATCGACGACCTGCTCGCCGACCTGCAGCAGGCGCTGGCGCAGGCCTGAGCCACGCCGCGGGCTGCACGCGTGCTCAGCGGAAGAACTGGCTCGGCGGCTGCCCGAACTGGCGCTTGAACATGGCGGTGAACGCGCTGGGGCTGTCGTAGCCCAGCTCCACCGCCACGTCGATGATGCGGTCGCCGGCGGCCAGCCGTTCCAGCCCGCGCAGCAGGCGCAGTTGCTGGCGCCACTGGCCGAAGCGCATCCTCAGTTCGCGCTGGCACAGGCGCTGGATGGTCTTGACGTCCACGCCTAGTTCCGTGGCCCAGGCGTGCAGGGTAGTGGCATCGGCCGGGTCGGCGTCGAGCGCGGCGGCGACGCGCAGCAGGCGCGGATCGCGCGGCTGCGGCAGGTACAGCGGCAGCGCCGGCAGTGCATGCAGTTCGTCCAGGATCAGCCGCATCAGCCGCCCGTCGCGCGAGTCGGCGGCGTGGTCCCAGGGGATCTCCGCGGCGCTGCGGATCAGTGCTTCCAGCAGCGGCTCCACCGCCATCACCGTCGGCGTGTCTGGCATGCCGGCGATGGCGGCGGGGCGGATGTACAGGCTGCGCATGCGCAGGACGCCGATCCAGCGCACGCTGTGCTCGGTGCCGGCGGGGATCCACAGCGCGCGCGTGCTCGGCACCACCCAGTGGCCCTGGCCCGAGCGCACCACCATCAGGCCGGAGACCGCGTAGATCAACTGATGACGCGCATGCCGGTGCGGGGCGATGGCGCTGTCGGGCGGGTAGTCGACGGCCTTGCACACCACGTCGGCGGGCGCGTCGTCCGCATTGCGGCCGGCGCGCGGCACCAGCATGTCCTTTTTGCGATGGTTGCTGGGCATGTCGCGCAAGAAGGTCGGGACAGGGCAGCCTACCATGAACGCACTCCCGGCAATGCCTGTCCCGCCATGTCCACGCTGCGTCCTGCCGCGCCCGTCGTTTCCTCGCCTGCTCCCGTCGCCCCGCGCAAGGTCGCGTCCGGCGTTCTGGCCGCGATCACTTCCTCGCACCTGATCAACGACATGATGCAGTCGCTGATCCTGGCGCTGTATCCGGTGCTGAAGGGCCAGTTCCAGCTCAGCTTCGCCCAGGTCGGCCTGATCACCCTCACGTACCAGATCACCGCCTCGCTGTTCCAGCCGCTGATCGGGTTGCGCACCGATCGCCGACCGGCGCCGTATTCGCTGCCGATGGGAATGAGTTCCACGCTGTGCGGGCTGTTGCTGCTGGCCTATGCGCCCAGCTTCGGCATGGTGTTGCTGGCGGCGGCCTTGGTCGGGATCGGCTCGGCGATCTTCCATCCCGAATCCTCGCGCATCGCGCGGCTGGCTTCGGGCGGCCGCCATGGCCTGGCCCAGTCGGTGTTCCAGGTCGGCGGCAATACCGGCACCGCGCTGGGGCCGCTGATCGCCGCGGCGGTGATCGTGCCCAACGGCCGCCACAGCGTGGCCTGGTTCGGCGGCGCGGCGTTGCTCGGCATCGCCTTGCTGTCCTACGTCGGGCGCTGGTACGCGCTGCACCTGCAGGCCGCGCGCGCGACGTCGCGGCCGGTCGCCGCGGTGCCGGCGCTGCCGCGCGCCACGGTGGTGCGCATCGTCGGCATCCTGCTGCTGCTGATCTTCTCCAAGTATTTCTACATCGCCGGGCTGAGCAGCTACTACACGTTCTACCTGATCCAGCGCTTCGGCATTTCGGTGCAGAGCGCGCAGTTGCACCTGTTCGCGTTCCTGCTGGCCTCGGCGCTGGGCACGCTGATCGGCGGCCCGGTCGGCGACCGCATCGGCCGCAAGCCGGTGATCTGGGTGTCGATCCTGGGCGTGGCGCCGTTCGCGCTGGCGCTGCCGCACGTGGGCCTGCATGCGGCCACCGCGTTGACCGTGCTGATCGGCTTCGTGCTGTCCTCGGCGTTCTCCGCGATCCTGGTGTACGCGCAGGAAATGATGCCCGGGCGCATCGGCACCATCTCCGGGCTGTTCTTCGGCTTCGCTTTCGGCATGGGCGGGCTGGGCGCGGCGGTGTTGGGTCTGCTCGCCGACCACCGCGGCATCGTCTTCGTGTACCAGGTGATGTCGTTCCTGCCGCTGCTGGGCATCGTCGCCGCGCTGCTGCCGAGCCGGCGGCCCGACGCCGTCGCGACGCACTAGCGCGACCGCGCGTGGCCGGCATCGACCGGCGTGGACAGCTTGGCGAAAGCCAGCGGCCGCATGCTGTCGCGCCGGCCGTCGCGCCCCCATCGCCGTCTTCGCATGCCTGTCATCGCCCTGGTCTCGTCCGTTGCCCACGCCTGGTCCACGCTGGTCGACCTGGTCGCCAGCCATGCGGTGGCGCCGCTGCTGGCGGCGCTGCACCTGACCGGGCTCAGCGACGATCCGCACGACATCGCCGCCTCGCTGCTGGTGGCGGCATTGCAACTGTCCATCATCGGCGTGCTGTTCCGGCCGCTGGAGAGCCTGTGGCCGGCCGAGCGCTGGGAACATCGGCGGCTGGCGCGGATCGACTTCCACTACACCTGGTTGATGCTGATCGGGGTGTTCCCGCTGTTCTCGTTCCTGATCCTCACTCCGGTGGTCAACGCGCTGGGCGGCGCCGACCCCAACGCCGCGGCGGCGCCGGAGACCGGCCTGCGCCATCTGTGGCCGTGGCTGGACCAGCATCCGCTGGCGCTGTTTACGCTGTACTACCTGGCCTACGACTTCACCTACTACTGGATGCATCGGGTGCAGCACTGGATGCCGTGGTGGTGGGCGATGCACAGCATGCACCACAGCCAGCGCCAGCTCAGTTGCTGGGCCAACGACCGCAGCAACTACCTGGACGGCATGCTGCAGTCGTTCGTGCTGGCCGCGGTGGGCATCGCCTTCGGCATTGAGGCCGACGAGTTCGCCTGGCTGATGCTGCTCGGCGAGCTGGTGCAGAACCTGTCGCACGCCAACACCCGGTTCGGCTTCGGTCCGGTGCTCGACAAGATCTTGGTCGATCCGCCGTTCCACCGCCTGCACCACATGCGCGTGGACCCGGAGCGACCAGGGCTGCACAACTGCAACTTCGGCCAGGTGTTCGCGTTCTGGGACGTGCTGTTCGGCACCGCGCTGTACGGCGAGCCGGTGCGGCCGACCGGCGTGGGCGACCCGATGGTGGACCGCGACAACGAGCTGGGCCTGGTGGCGCTGCAGTGGGAAGGGCTCAAGCGCTTCTGGGGCGCGGTGCGACGCCGCTCAGGGTGGACGCCGGGCGAAGTGGCGTTCGGCGAGGACTATGCGCCGATTCCGGTGGATCATGCCGGTTTGCCAATGCATGTCGAGCCGCCTGCGGCTGCGGCTTCTACGCCTGCGTCGAATGGTTGAAGGGCCGGGATTGGGGAGTCGGGATGACCAGCCGTTCGGCTGTGGAAAGCAGGGATTCGTAAGAGCGGTGGCGGTTGGCAATGCCGGTCCTTGCTGGCTTCGCTGGCTGTCGTACCCTCACCCCAACCCCTCTCCCGGGGGGAGAGGGGCTCGGCTTTTCCCTTCTCCCCTTGGGAGAAGGTGCCCCGAAGGGGCGGATGAGGGTAGGGCGCAGCCTCGTGCCCCCGAACATCGCGAGACGCCAGGCGCCGTACCCTCACCCCAACCCCTCTCCCGGGGGAGAGGGGCTCGGCTTTTCCCCTTCTCCCGCCGGGAGAAGGTGCCCCGCAGGGGCGGATGAGGGTAGGGCGCAGCCTCGTGCCCCCAAACACCGCGAGACGCTACGCGCCGTACCCCCACCCCAACCTCTCTCCCACGGGACTTCCTTCGGTCGCCGGGGGGAGAGGGGCTTACTGGCTCACTGTTTTTTTGAGGCAACCGCTCATGAAGGTCTTGCGGGCGTCGCCCTGCAGTTTCTGCGTCGCGGCTTGCGCGTTGCAGTCCTTCATCCGCTGCTGGGAGGCGTTGCCGGCCGCAGGCGCGGTGCCGCCGCTGAGGCAGGCCTTCTGCGCGCTCTTGTACTCGTCGCCTTTCTTGCCCTTGTTCTGGGCCGAGCACTTGGCCATAAGAGTCTGTTGCGCGGTCTGTGGCTTGGTCGCGGCGGTGGCCAGCAGTGGGGCGGCGGTGAAACTCAACAGCAAACAGGTGGCGGCGAAGCGGGCGGAACGGGTCATGGCGGCAGCTCCGGTTGGATGTGCCGGCAGGGTGCGCCGGCACGGGTGACCGGATCATGACGCGGCGGTGGCCGGGTCGGCAATGCGGCGCTGCGGCAAAGCGTCGGCGGCCTGCGCCGGCCCGTCGAGGAACAGCATCTGCGGCGGTGGATGCATCAGGAACTGCTGGTGCGAGATGTTCCAGGCGTAGGCGCCGGCCAGCGGGAACGCCAGGCAGTCGCCCGGCGCCAGTGCGGCCACCGGCTGGTCGCGGGCCAGTACGTCCTTGGGCGTGCACAGTTGCCCGACCAGGGTCACCCGCGCATCGCGCAGCACCGGCGGCTGGGTGCCGCGCAGCACCAGGAACGGATGGTCGTGGCCTTGCGCGGCAGGCGTGCGGAAATGATGGGTGCCGCCGCGGCCGACGGCGAACTGCGCGCCATGGCTGCGCTTGATGTCCAGCACCTCCATCAGGTACCAGCCGCAGGCGGCGCTGACGTAGCGGCCCGGCTCCAGGCGCAGGCGCAGGCCTTGGCCGTGCGTGCGCAGCAGCGCCGGCAACCCGGCGCAGAACGCGGCCCAGTCGAACGAGGCCGCCGGATCGGCGTAGTCCACGCCGAAGCCGCCGCCTGCATTCACCGTCAGCGGGCCCAGCGCATAGGCCTGGCGCCAGCCCTGCACGGTCTGCAGATAGTGCGCGATCAGCCGCAACTGCAACTGCGCATCGCGCTGGTGCGACAGCAGGTGGAAGTGGAAGCCGTCCAGGCGCAGCCCGCTCGTGCCGCGCAGCACTTGCATCGCGGCATCCAGGTCGTCCACGTCCAGGCCGAACGGCGAGGGCCGCCCGCCCATCACCAGGCGCGTGTCCTGCATGCCCGGCACCACGATGTTCAGGCGCAGGAACACCGACAGCGGGCGTGTGCGCGATGCGGCGATGCGGGCCAGTCGCTGCAGCTCGCCCAGGCTTTCCACGTGCACGCTGCAGTCGGGCAGGCTGGCGGCCAGCTGCAGTTCGGTATCGAGCTTGCCGGGGCCGCCGAACAGCAGCCGGCGGCCCGGCTGGTGCGTGTGCAGCCATTGCAGTTCGCCGCCGGAGGCCGCCTCGAAACCGTCCACCCACGGTGCCAGCGTGCGCAGCACGGGGGGCTCGGCGTTGGCCTTGGCCGCGTAGAACAGTTCGCACTCGGCCGGCAGGTGTGCGCGCAGCATCGCCGCGTGCGCCTGCAGCGCTGCCAGGTCGTAGACGTAGGCGCAGACCGGGCCGTCGGCCTGCGCGCGCAACTGCGCCAGCGCCGCGTGCAGGGGGGCGGAATCGATGCGCAGGCTCATGCCGCCGCCTGCCGCAGCGCGGCGCTGCCGATCGGGTTGGGCAGGAAGCTGTAGTCGGCATGGCGGTCGGCACGCTGCAGCAGGCGCAGGCGCAGGTTGTTTTTGGCCGGCAGCGGCGCGCCGTCGAGCAGGGCCTGCAGTGCCGGTTGCGTGCCGTGGCGCTGCTGCCAGCTGCGCGCGATGTCGCCGACGATCTGCCACAGCTGGCGTTCGCGGCGGTCGTGGCCGTCGGCGAGGTGGAAGATTGCTTCGGCCAGGTTGTTGACCAGCGCGCAGTAGGCGATGCGGTTCCAGCCGCGTTCGGCGCTGTAATACAGCGACTGTCGCGCGGTCTCGGACATGCCCGGCAGGCGTGCGGCCGGCCAGCGCGACGGCAGCAGCTTGGTGCCTTCGAGGTCGCGGATCCACACCTGTGTCGGCAGGCCGTCTTCGCAGCCGATCACGGTGTTCTGCAGGTGCGGCTCCAGCACGATGCCGTAGCCGAACCAGGCGCTCCACACGCCATCCAGCAGCAGTCGCGCATAGGCGCGGAACCAGGCCGCGGTGGCCGCCTCCAGGCTGCTGCCGCTGCGTTGCGCCAGCGTCTGCAGTGCGGCGGCGCAAGCCGGCTGGCCGCGTGCGTCGTTGGTGAACAGCGCACCGGCCACCTGCGGGCGATAGCGTGCCCGCTGCGCCGCCGGGATCGCTTGCCGGTACAGCACGCCGAAGCTCTCGCCTAGCTCGCGGCAGGCCTGCGCATCGGCGTCCAGCGCGGAGAAGTCCAGGTCGGTGGCGGCCGGCTCCAGCAGCACGTGGAAGCCAGGCACGCGCTGCGCCAGCGCCTGCCAGTCCGGCGCCAGCAGGCGGGTCAGCGCCACCGCGCTTTCCAGTTCGTACCAGGCGTTCTTGCGCACGCAGTTGGTCAGGCGCACGTGCACCGACAGCTTGAGGAAATGATCGAGCTCGGCGTGGTAGAGCGTGCGCACCGACGAGGTCGGGCGCAGCGCCAGGCCGCGTTCGCCCAGCGGCTCGATCCAGCCGCGCGCCTGCGCCTGGCGCAGCAGCGGATGCGCCAGCACGCGCTCGGCCTCCCACGGATGGCAGGGGTACAGGTCGGCGCCGCCGCCGGCCTGCGCCAGCGTCGCGCGCACGTCATCGCCCTGTGCGCGATACAGGCGCGGATCGATGCGGAACCAGAATAGCGGGAAGGCGCTGCGCGCTTCCGGCGCGCAGGCCAGCACCTGCTCCAGCGGCACGCCTTCGCGGCTCTTGGGCGTGGGATGGAAGGCGTGGCCCCACAGCATCGACTGCTCGGCATCGATCAGCGCCTCGCCGGTGGGCTGGGCGGCGTCGGCCTGGCGCAGCAACTGCGCGGTGATGGCGATGCTGTTGGCGCTCTGCGCCAGCAGTTCCAGGTTGGGCGCGTGCTCGCCTTCGCTGAGTTCCTGCAGCAGCAGGCGCACCAGCGCCTCTGCGTCCAGGCAGTGCCACGGACGGCCGTCGGCCTTCAGGTAGGGCGCCGAGGCGAAGCGGCAGCGACCCAGGCCGTCGGCATGCGCCAGGCGCACGCACAGCGTGGCGCCGGAGGGCAGGCGCAGGCGCAGCCAGCGCTCGCCGGCGGCGGCGATGCCGGGCCGGTCCAGGCCGCGATAGTCGAAGTCGGCCAGGCCGCGCCCGAGCGCGACTTCGCGCAGGTAGCAGTTGAGCCAGCAGGTGATCGCCTGCGCTTGCGCCAGGCTGTCGTACCACGGGTCATGCATCGGCAACGGGGACATGGACGGTTCTCCGAACGGACGTGAGCATCAGGGCCGGCAGCAGCGCCAGCAGGGCGGCCGCGGCGGCGGCGAGGAAGGGAACGGCCAGGCCATGGCCTTGCACCAGGGCACCGGCGAGGGCGCCGCCGGCGACGCCGGCGTACTTGCCGGCGGCATCGAAGCGGCCGAACAACTGGCCCGCGCCGCGCCCGCCGGCAACCTCGGCCAGGCTGCGGTTGAGGCCGCGCAGGGCCATCCACATGCCCAGGCCGAACAGCAGCCGCGCGGCGATCAACCAGCCGGGCGCCGGCGGCGCCATCTGCAGCAGGCAGGCCAGTGCGAACAGCGCCAGCCCCGCCGGCAGCGGCGACATGCGGTGGTCGCGACCGCGCCAGCACGGCATCAGCACCAGGTAGACCAGGTGCGGCAGGCTGTACAGCAGGCCGGCGACCGCGCTGCTGCCGATGCCGTGCGCCTGCGCATACGGCAGGAAGTAGGGAAAGGTCACCACCATCGCGAAACAGAACAGGAACTGCGTGGTCCACAGCGCCCAGCGCTGGCGGCGCTGCGCCGCATCCGCCTGCGGCATCGCGGGTGTGGAT
>NZ_AQOJ01000937.1:0-2137 GCF_000364685.1 Xanthomonas sp. SHU 166 | reverse complement strand
GCTGCCGCCGGCACGCGCGGCGGATCGGCCGGCAACCGCCAGCTCAGCGCGAAGGCCAGCAGCGGCAACAGCGCCAGGTAGCGGTACAGCGACTGCGCCGGGCCCAGCGTGGTGGCCAGGCCGAGCAGCGCCGGTGCGGTGACCATCGCCAGGCGTGCCGAGAACTGGGTCCAGTCCAGCGCCCGCGCCAGCGAGCCACGCTGCGCCTGGCTGCTGAGATAGGCGTTGGTCGCGGCCAGCGAGCCGCCGCAGGCGCCTTGCACGACCAGGCCGGCGACCAGCCAGCCCAGGTTCGGCGCGAAGCCGGCCATGAGGAAGCCAAGCGCCAGGCCGAGTTGCGCGCGCAGCAGCGAGCGCTTGCGTCCATAACGGTCGGCCAGCCGGCCCCAGGTGCTGGCGGTGAGCGCAGTGCACAGCGTCGGCAGCACGTACAGCACGCCGCTCCAGCCGATCGCCGCACCCGGCGCGAGCTGCTGCAGCACCTGCGGCAGGAACAGCGGCATGCCCAGCGCGGTGAAGGCGGCCAGATAATGCGCGGCCAGCACCGGGCCGAGGAGGCGCTTCATCGCGCCGCCCCGGCCGCGACCGCGCGCGCCGCCAGCGCATCCTCGCGCAGCAGGTTGGGCGCGCTGTCGCCGTAGAACTTGTTGATGTCCGCCGCGCCGGTGATCTGCTTGCCGAGCAGGCTGCCGGCGCTGAGCAGGTACTTCACCGGAAGCGTGGGCGCGTCCAGCAGCGCCTGCGCCGGGGCGGTGTCGATGCCGTCCTCGCGCAGCGCGCGCAGGGTGCCGTGCAGGCGCGCGCGCAGCAGTGCGTACAGCGGGGCGCGCAGCCCCGGCTGCCATTCCGCCAGCCCTTCCAGCACCGCCTGCAGATCCAGTTGCAGGATGATGGTGCAGAACATCCGCGCCAGCGCGGCGTCGTCCTGCACTACGATACGTGCGTCGCGCGGGGTGCCCAGCGCGGCCAGCGCCGGCCGTTGCGCGTGCAGCCGCGGCAGCAGCACCCGCGCCGCATCGTTGTCCTTCATCAGCAGCCGCGGCGGGCGGCCGGCGGCGTAGATCAGCACGCTGTTCTGCTGGTTGGCCTCCAGCGCGATGCCGTAGCGCAGCCACAGCCGCAGGTGCACCTGGCACATCAGCGCCAGGTAGCTGTCCCACCAGGCGGTGAGGTCGCCACCATGGAAGCGGTCGGCAAGGTGCGCGGCCAACGGCCGGCCATCCGGCAGCGTCGCGCACAGGCCGGCCACCGGTACCAGGGTCGCCTCCGGCAACGCCGGATAGCGGCGCAGCAGGTAGGACAGGTGGCGTGTCTCGCCGACATGGCCGGCATGCGCCTCGTCCACGTGCAGGTAGCGTTCGCCCAGCGCCGGATCGTGTGCGGCCAGGTCGCACAGCACGCGTTCGAACCAGTGACCGTCGTACAGCGTGGACGGTTTGATCAGGCGCAGGTTGAGCGCGCCGAGCGTGCGCATCGGCACCGGCAGCTTCAGATGATGATCGGGAAACGCCAGCGGAATCACCGTGCGCAGCGATAGCGAGGGCCGCACCTGCAGCCACGGCTGCGGCGCGGCGATCGCGCCGTCCGGCAGGGCGAAGCCGTCCTCGCCCAGCCGCGCGAAGATCAGCGGGTGCAGCGGCCAGGCGACGTGGTCGGCGTCCAGCGCCGGGTCCAGGCCGAGCATGCTCGGGCGCGGCCAGAACGCTGGGGGCGGGGTGGTCTGGGTGACCTGCGCGATTGGCAGCGCCAGCCAGCGCAGCGCGAAGCTGGGGCCGAACTCCGGTGCGTAGCGCGGCAGGTCGGCATCGTCCAGGCCGAGCTTGGCGCGTGCGCTGGGATAGAACGGATGGTCGCGATGGCTGGCCAGTTGTTCGCAGCGGTAGGCGCGCTCGTGCGCATCGGCGGCGTCCAGCGCGGTGGCCAGCAGCGGCCGTTGCTGCGCATAGGCCTGCCGCGCCAGCGCGCGCTGGCGCACCGCGCACTCGGCTTCCTCGATATAGGCGCGGTGCAAGGCCTGGGTCTCCGCGTCGAGCCCGGCACCCAGTCGCGCCAGCCACTGCGCGGCGCCGGATTCGCAGACACTGTGCTGCCCGGTGTGCAGGACCCAGCCGTCGCTGCAGGCGCTCACGGTCTGCAG
>NZ_AQOJ01000936.1:0-2626 GCF_000364685.1 Xanthomonas sp. SHU 166 | reverse complement strand
CGCCAGCGGATGCGCCGAGCCGGTCTCCAGCGCCGCGGCCAGGCGCAACAGCGGCGCGGTCTCGGCCGCGTCGGCGACCAGCACCGCCGTCACCTGCGGCTGGCCCAGGGTCAGGGTGCCGGTCTTGTCGACCACCAGCGCGGTCAGCGCGCGGGCGCGTTCCAGCACCTCGGCGTCGCGGATCAGGATGCCGGCGCGCGCGCCGACGCCGGTACCGACCATGATCGCGGTCGGCGTGGCCAGGCCCAGCGCGCACGGGCAAGCGATCACCAGCACCGCCACCGCGTGCACCAGCGCCTCGGCGAAGCTGCCGCCCAGCGCCCAGGTCGCGCCCAGGGTGACCGCGGCGATGGCCAGCACCGCCGGCACGAACACCGCGGCGATGCGGTCGACCAGGCGCTGGATCGGCGCACGCGAGCCTTGCGCGGCATCGACCATGCGCACAATCTGCGCCAGCAGCGTGTCCGCGCCGACCCCGGTGGCGCGTGCGCGCAGCAGGCCCAGCTGATTGACCGTCGCGGCGTGCAGGCGGCTACCCGGCGCCTTGGCCACCGGCATGGCCTCGCCGGACAGCATCGCCTCGTCCACGCTGGAATGGCCCTCGAGCACCTCGCCGTCGACCGGCACGCGCTCGCCGGCAGCGACCACGAACACGTCGCCGACCGCCAGTTCCGCCGCGTCCACCTCTACGATGTCGCCGTCGCGCTCGACCCGCGCAGTGGTCGGCGCCAGGTCGAGCAGCGCGCGCACCGCCGCGGTGGTGCGGCGCTTGGCGCGGGCCTCGAGCAGGCGCCCGAGCAGCACCAGGGTGATGACGCTGGTGCTGGCCTCGAAGTACACGTGCTGGCCGTGCAGGCCGGCCACGGTGACCACGGCGCTGTACAGATAGGCCATGCCGGTGCCCAGCGCGACCAGCACGTCCATGTTGGCGCTGCCGTTGCGCAGCGCGCGGTAGCCGGCGCGGTAAAAGCGCGCACCGATCCAGCACTGCACCGGCGTGGCGAGCAGCAACTGCAGCCAGCGCGGCAGCGGTTCGATGTGCGCGCCGCGCAGGGGGTCGCCATCCAGCATGCCGAGCATCTGCCCCCAGAACGGCAGCGTCAGCAGCACCGCCGCGGCGAACAGGCCCAGCTCGCGTCGCCAGGCGCGCCGCTCGTCGCGCTCGCGCTCGGCCAGCTGCGCCGGGTCCATGGCCTGGGCGACGCGCGCGCCGAACCCGGCGCGTTCGATCCGTGAGACCAGCTCCGCCGGCGCAACCGCACCGGACACGATCTCCACCCGCGCCTTGGCCGAGGCCAGGTTGGCGTGGCCGGCGAGCACGCCCGGGGTCTTCGCCAGCACCGCATCGATGGACGCGACGCAGGACGCGCAGTGCAGGCCGCTGAGTTCCAGGGTCACAGTCTGCGTCGGCACCGAGTAGCCGGCCTGCTGGATGCGCTGCAGCAGCGTCGGCAGATCCACCTGCTGCGGGTCGTAGTCCACCTGCACGCGCGCGCCGGCATAGCTGGCCTGCGCCGCCACGCCGGGCAGGCGCTGCAGCGCCTTTTCCACGCCCGCCGCGCAGGCGGCGCAGGTCATGCCCTGCACCGGCAGGGTCAGCGACGCGGTGGCGCGGCCCGTGCTCATCGCGACGGCTCGCCGGCGGCATCGCCGCGGATGTCGCCCAGGATCGGGCAGGCGTCCGGCGCACCGCGGCCGGGGCACTCCTCGACCAGCGCCGCCAGGGTGTCGCGCATCTCGGTCAGCTCGGCGATGCGCCGATCCAGCGCCTGCAGGCGCGCGCTGGCGCGCTGCTTGATGCCCTCCACGCCGTGCACACGATCGTCCTGCAATGCCAGCAACTCGCCGATCTCCTCCAGCGAAAAGCCCAGTTCCTTGGCGCGGCGGATGAAGCGCACCCGCTGCACCGCCGCGGCGTCGTACTCGCGGTAGCCGGAGGCGCGGCGCGGGGCGGGCGGTAGCAGGCCCTGGCGTTCGTAGTAACGCACGGTGTCGATGGCGACGTCGGCCTGGCGGGCGAGCGCGCCGATGGTGAAGCGGGTGGTGGCGGGGTCGGATCGCATGCGCACACCCTACTCCCTGGAGTCGGGTCCAGAGTCAAGCCTTGCCGCATGGCGGTCGCTTGCCGCCCACGCCGGCTTCGGTATCCTCTTGTTCCTTCTGCCGCCACGTCCTGCCTGTCCGTGCCGACCTTCGCCGTCCTGCTGCGCCTGCTGCTGTGCCTGAGCCTGCTGCTCAACGGCACCGCGGCCGCCATGGCGATGCCGGGCATGGCGACGGACGGCACCTCGAAGAACGACGCCGCGGTCGCCAGCGCGGCGCCGGTGCATGCGGCAATGCCGTGTCACGACGCGCCGCCACCGCCGCCGACGGAGCACGACGGCCACTGCCACGACCATGCCGGCAAGCACGGCAACTGCGGCGGCATGGCCGGCTGCCAATGTCCGCACGCGCAACCGCTGCCGGCCTTGCTGGCGATGCCGCTGGCGCTGCCACGCTTGCCCCGCACCCTGATTGCCGCCGCTCCCCAGGGCGCGCACGGCGCACCCGGCCTGCCGCGGCTGGAACGTCCTCCCAGCGCCTGAGCGCGCGCGGCCGCCTGTTGGGCGGCCTCCTGGCGGCAGCC
>NZ_AQOJ01000935.1:0-3931 GCF_000364685.1 Xanthomonas sp. SHU 166 | reverse complement strand
CGCCGCCGCGCCGGCCGTGCCGCGCCACGGCCTGGCCCGCACCCTGTCCAAGCTGGGCCTGTGCTCGCGCACCGAGGCCGCGCGCTGGATCGCCGCCGGCCGCGTCGCCGTCGACGGACGCATCGTCACCGATCCCGAATTCCCGATCCTGCAGGGCCGCCACCGGCTGGCCGTGGACGGCGCGCCGCTGGCCGACACCACGCGCCGGTACCTGATGCTCAACAAGCCGCGCGGGCTGGTCACCAGTGCGCAGGACGAGCGTGGCCGCGACACCGTGTACCGCTGTTTCGACGGTGCGGGCCTGCCGTGGCTGGCGCCGGTCGGGCGCCTGGACAAGGCCAGCGAGGGCTTGTTGCTGTTCAGCAACGACCCGCAGTGGGCGGCGCGGGTCACCGATCCGGGCAGCGGCCCGGACAAGACCTATCACGTGCAGGTGGACGCGGTGCCCGACGCGGCGCTGCTGGCACGGATGTGTGCCGGCGTGGTCGACGATGGCGAACCGCTGCGGGCCAAGCAGGCGCGCCTGCTGCGCCAGGGCGAGCGCCATGCCTGGCTGGAAGTGGTGCTGGACGAGGGACGCAACCGGCAGATCCGGCGGCTGCTGGCCGTGCTTGGCCTGGACGTGCTGCGGCTGGTGCGGGTAGCGATCGGCGACTTGGTACTGGGCGACCTGGGCAAGGGCGCGTGGCGTGAGCTCAGCGCCGCGGAAGTCAGGGCGTTGGCGCCGGCGGCGGACGCCAGCGCGCCAGCCGCACGCTGAGCAGGGCGGCGACCACCTCGCGGGCGCGCGCATCCTGCGGCCCACGCGCATCGTGGTGACGGCCCTTGGCGTGATTGCAGGCGGCGCAGGCCAGCGCCAGGTTTCGGGCATCGTTGGCATCGTCGCCCACCTGGGCGCACAGCGCCGCGGCGACGCGGCGCCCGAACCAGGCCTGCGGCACTACGTGTTCCAGCGTGCTGTGTCCGAGCGGTTCGCCGTCAGCGCGCAGGCGCAGGCGCCGGCGGCAATGCAGGCAGCGGGTCTCCCAGCCGTCCTCCAGCGCTTGCGCCTGGGCGTCGGTCTGCGCCGCCAGCAACAGCCGTTGGCGCAGCGCGGCGCGCATCTCAGGCGGCGAGTACGCCCAGTTCGCGGCCGATGCGGGTGAACGCGTCGATCGCCCGGTCCAGGTGGGCGCGGGTGTGCGCGGCGCTGATCTGGGTGCGGATCCGTGCCTGGCCCTTGGGCACCACCGGGAAGAAGAAGCCGATGGCGTAGATGCCTTCCTCCAGCAGCCGCTCGGCGAAGCGCTGCGCCAGCGGCGCGTCGTACAGCATCACCGGGCAGATCGGATGGGTGCCGGGCTTGATGTCGAACCCGGCGGCGGCCATGCGCTCGCGGAAGTAGGCGGTGTTCTCGACCAGGCGCGCGCGCAGGTCGTCGGCGGCGTCGAGCATCGCGAAGGCCTTGATCCCGGCCGCGACCACGTGCGGCGGCAGCGAGTTGGAGAACAGGTAGGGCCGCGAGCGCTGGCGCAGCAGTTCGATCACCTCGCGGCGGCCGGTGGTGAAACCGCCCAGCGCGCCGCCCATGGCCTTGCCCAGGGTGCCGGTGACGATATCGATCCGGTCCAGCACGCCCTTGACCTCGGCCGAGCCGCGGCCGCTGGCGCCGAGGAAGCCGGTGGCATGGCATTCGTCGATGTGCACCAGCGCGTTGTACTTCTTCGCCAGCGCGGTGATTTCGTCCAGCGGGGCGATGAAGCCGTCCATCGAGAACACGCCGTCGCTGGTGATCAGCTTGGTCTTGCAGCCGACGGCGTCGGCCGCCTGCAGCTGCGCTTCCAGGTCGGCCATGTCGCAGTTGGCGTAGCGGAAGCGCTTGGCCTTGCACAGGCGCACGCCGTCGATGATCGAGGCATGGTTGAGCGCGTCGGAGATGATCGCGTCGTGCTCGCCGAGCAGCGGTTCGAACAGGCCGCCGTTGGCGTCGAAGCAGGCGGCGTAGAGGATGGTGTCCTCGGTGCCGAAGAACGTGGCGATCTGCGCTTCCAGTTGCTTGTGCAGGTCCTGGGTGCCGCAGATGAAGCGCACCGAGGCCATGCCGAAGCCGTGCGTGTCCAGCGCGTCCTTGGCGGCCTGGATCAGTGCCGGATGATCGGCCAGGCCCAGGTAGTTGTTGGCGCAGAAGTTCAGCACGCGGCGGCCGTCGGCGAGGACGATTTCCGCCGCCTGCGGGCCGACGATGATGCGCTCGGACTTGAACAGGCCCTGGGCGCGGATCGCGTCCAGTTCCTCGGCGTAGTGCTGGGTGAGGCGGGAGTCGGTCATGACGGGCACGCGCGGCGGAAAGAAGCGGCGATGTTACCGCGGCGCCCGCGCCGGCCGCGGCCGTCATGCACAAATGGCATGAGCCGCTGCCGGGAAGTCATTTCACCCGCCGCCTGCCGCTGCGCAGCATGCGTCATGGTCCGCGGCGGGTATCGGCCGCGGCGTCGGCCTGTGTGTTTTCGGAGAACCGCCCATGTCCAGCCTTCCGCCGCGCCGCTGGCGCCCGCTGCTCGCGCTCGCCTTGTGCGTGTTCGCCGGGGCCGCGGCCGCCGCCGAGACGCAACTGCTCAACGTGTCCTACGATCCCACCCGCGAGCTGTACCGGGACTACAACGCCGCCTTCGCCAAGCACTGGGCGCAACTGCATCCCGGCGAGCAGGTCGCGGTGGAGACCTCGCACGGTGGCTCCGGCAAGCAGGCGCGCGCGGTGATTGACGGGGTCGAGGCGGACGTGGTGACGCTGGCATTGGCCTACGACGTCGATGCGATCGCCGCCAAGAGCAAGCTGATCGACGCGAACTGGGCCACGCGCCTGCCCGACAACAGCGCGCCGTACACCTCGACCATCGTGTTCCTGGTGCGCAAGGGCAATCCGAAGGGGATCAAGGACTGGCCCGACCTGCTGCGCAGCGGTGTGTCGGTGATCACGCCCAATCCCAAGACCTCCGGCGGCGCGCGCTGGAACTATCTGGCCGCCTGGGCCTACGCCGACCACATCTTCAAGGGCGACCGCGAGCGCATCCTCAACTACATGCGCGCGCTGTTCCGCAACGTGCCGGTGCTGGATACCGGCGCGCGCGGCGCCACCACCACCTTCGTCCAGCGCGGCATCGGCGACGTGCTGCTGGCCTGGGAGAACGAGGCGTTCCTGGCGCAGCAGGAACTGGGCCAGGACAAGTTCGAGATCGTCGTGCCGAAGCTGTCGATCCTGGCCGAGCCGTCGGTGGCGCTGGTCGACAAGAACGTGGACAAGCACGGCACCCGCGCGGTGGCCGAGGAATACCTGAAGTACCTGTACTCGCCGGAAGGACAGAAGATCGCGGCCAGACACTATTACCGGCCGCGCCATCCCGAGTACGCCGACCGCGCCGATCTGGCGCGGCTGCCGAAGGTGCGCCTGGTCACCATCGATCAGGCGTTCGGGTCCTGGGCCAAGGCGCAGGCCACGCACTTCGACGACGGCGGCCTGTTCGACCAGATCCAGGCGAGCAAGTGACGCGATGGCCGTGACCGCCGCCGCCGTTGCCCGCGCCCCGCGCCAGCGCCGGGTGATGCCGGGGTTGGGGCTGAGTCTGGGCATCACCCTGACCTGGCTGGGACTGGTGGTGCTGATCCCCTTGTTCGCGGTGCTGCTCAAGACCAGCGGGCTGGGCTGGGACGGCGTGTGGCGGGTGTGGAGCGAGCCGCGGGTGCTGGCGGCGTTGCGCTTGAGCTTCGGCACCGCGTTGGCCGCGGCCGCGTTCAATGCGGTGATGGGCACCTGGGTGGCGTGGGTGTTCGTGCGCTATCGCTTTCCCGGCAAGCGCCTGTTCGACGCGATGATCGATCTGCCGTTCGCCCTGCCGACCGCGGTGGCCGGCATCGCCCTGACCGCGTTGTACGGCAGCAACGGCTGGATCGGACG
>NZ_AQOJ01000934.1:0-749 GCF_000364685.1 Xanthomonas sp. SHU 166 | reverse complement strand
GCGCCCAGCCTGCCGACGCTGGCCTGGTGGTGGCCGCGGCTGGCGCTACTGCTGGCGCTGGCGGCGACCGGCTACGCGCTGCTGCGGCGTAGCCAGGCGCTGCTGCCGGCACCGCTGCGCGTGCTGCAGCGCCTGCTCGGCACGGTCGCGGTGCTGAGCCTGGCCGCACTGGGCGTCGGCGGCCTGCTGATCGGCTATGTCGGGCTGATGCAGGTCAGCGGGGCGAGCGGGGTCAAGGTCGCTTACGCGCCACTGGGCATCGTCGTGGCGCTGGTGTTCGTGGGGCTGCCGTTCGTGGTGCGGATCGTGCAGCCGGTGCTGGCCGAGGCCGAGCGCGAACTGGAAGAGGCGGCGGCCACGCTCGGTGCCGGGCGCTGGCAGACGGTGCGCCGGGTAGTGCTGCCGACCCTGTGGCCGGCGGTGCTGACCGGATTCGCGCTGGCCTTCGCGCGTGGCGTCGGCGAGTACGGCTCGGTGATCTTCATCGCCGGCAACCTGCCCAATGCCACCGAGATTGCGCCATTGCTGATCACCATCCGCCTGGAAGAGTTCGACTACGGCGGCGCCAGCGCGATCGCCGCGGCGATGCTGCTGTTGTCGCTGCTGTCGCTGCTGCTGGTGAATGGCGCGCAGGCCTGGTTCGCGCGGCGCGGCAGGGCGGTGGCGTGATGGCGTCGGTCGTGTCCGCGCTGGCCGCGCACGTCCCCGGGCAGGCCGGTGCGGTCGCCGTCGCCGCGCACGTGCAGGCT
>NZ_AQOJ01000933.1:0-8220 GCF_000364685.1 Xanthomonas sp. SHU 166 | reverse complement strand
CTGGGTGCGGCGGTTGCTGATCGGCGGCGTGCTCGCCTTCCTGCTGGCGTTCCTGCTGCTGCCCTTGCTGCTGGTGTTCACCGAGGCGTTGCGCAGCGGCGTCGGCGTGTTCTGGCGCGCGATCTCCGATCCGGACGCGTTGGCGGCGATCCGCCTGACCCTGCTGGTGGCGGCGATCGTGGTGCCGTTGAACCTGGTGTTCGGCGTGGCCGCGGCCTGGGCGGTCAGCAAGCACCGTTTCCCCGGCAAGCGCCTGCTGGTGAGCCTGATCGACCTGCCGTTCTCGGTGTCGCCGGTGGTCGCCGGCCTGTTGTTCATCCTGATCTTCGGCCGTAACGGCTGGGCCTGGCCGTTGATCGACGAAGGCGTGTGGCTGCACCTGCCGCCGCTGGGCGACGTGTCGCTGCATCTGCCGCGCATCGTGTTCGCACTGCCGGGCATCGTGCTGGCGACCACCTTCGTCACCTTTCCCTTCATCGCCCGCGAGCTGATGCCGCTGATGGAGCAGCAGGGCGACGACGAGGAGTTGGCGGCGCTGAGCCTGGGCGCCAGCGGCTGGCAGACGTTCCTGCGGGTGACCCTGCCGAACATCCGCTGGGGCCTGCTGTACGGCGTGCTGCTGTGCAGTGCGCGGGCGATGGGCGAGTTCGGCGCGGTATCGGTGGTGTCCGGACAGATCCGCGGGCGCACCAACACGCTGCCGCTGCATGTGGAGATCCTCTACAACGAATACGCCTACAGCGCGGCCTTCGCCTGCGCCAGCCTGCTGGCGCTGACCGCGCTGCTGACGCTCGCCGTCAAGTCCTGGCTGCACTGGCGCCACGGCGCGGCGCTGGCCGCCACTCACCGACATTGAGGTTGCGATGAGCATTCGCGTACAGCATCTGGGCAAGCGCTTCGGCGATTTCGCCGCGCTCGACGACGTCAGCCTGGACATCCGCCAGGGAGAACTGCTGGCGCTGCTGGGGCCCTCCGGCTCCGGCAAGACCACGCTGCTGCGGGTGATCGCGGGGCTGGAACATGCCGACCGCGGACGCGTGCTGATCCACGGCGAGGACGCCACCGCGCTGTCGGTGCAGGCGCGCCGGGTCGGCTTCGTGTTCCAGCACTACGCCTTGTTCAAGCACATGAGCGTGTACGAGAACATCGCCTTCGGCCTGCGCGTGCGCCGCGAGGCGCGCTGGAGCGAGTCGCGCATCCGCGCGCGGGTGCAGGAGCTGCTGGCGCTGGTGCAGTTGCACGACCTGGAGCGACGCTACCCGGCGCAACTGTCCGGCGGCCAGCGCCAGCGCGTGGCGCTGGCCCGCGCGCTGGCGATCGAGCCGCGCGTGCTGTTGCTCGACGAACCGTTCGGCGCGCTCGACGCGCAGGTCCGCCGCGACCTGCGGCGCTGGCTGCGCGAGCTGCACGAACGCACCGGCCTGACCACGGTGTTCGTCACCCACGACCAGGAAGAGGCGCTGGAACTGGCCGACCGCGTGGCCATCCTCAACCGCGGCCGGATCGAGCAGATCGGCAGCCCGGCACAGGTCTACGAGCAGCCGGCGTCGCCCTTCGTCTACGCCTTCGTCGGCGCGGTGAACCGGCTGCCGGCGCGTCTGCACGACGGTGCGGTGCAGGTCGGCGGCCTGGCCTTGCCGGCGCCGTCGACGCCGCTGTCCAGTGGTCCGGTCGAGCTGTATGTGCGGCCGGAAGACCTGGCGCCAGGCAACGAGGGCTGGGCGGCGACGGTGCTGTCGATCCAGCGCAGCGGCCCGCGGCTGCGCTTGCGCGCGCAGCTGGCGCACGGCCACGACGAGGTCGAGGTGGAACTGCCGGCGGGCGAGGGGGCACCCGACTACGCGCCGGGCCAGCCATTGCACCTGCGCGCACGCCGTTTCGGGGTCTTCGCCCGGCCCGACTGAGGCGCCATCGCGCCCTGCCGATCGGCGATCGCCCGCGCCTGCGCATTGGTGTGGCCAGCGGCTGCCTGCCCGGTCGCGGCCTGACCGCCAACTCCCGGACGAGGGCCTTCCCTGGCAGGCCGGCTCCCGCTGTCGGCGGCTCGCTGTGTCCGCGCTTGGCGCGAATCGGGGGTTTTGTGTCACGGCGTGGCATGCGCCGCGTGAAAAGTTGTTGCACTGCACGATCAAAGCAGTTAAAAAACCGTAAAGGCGCATCCGCCTCGTCGCTGCACCCCTTCCTCGTCAACCCTAGGAGAATGACCGGTGAACAAGACCACTCTCGCCCTGGCCGTCGCACTGGCCGCTTCGCCGCTCACCGTCCTGGCCCAGGACGAGCCCACCTCGCCGATCACCGGCTCCTATGGCGTGGTCAGCGACTACGTGTTCCGTGGCGTCTCCCAGACCAACAAAGGCCCGGCGTTCCAGGCCGGCCTCACCTACACCTCGCCGTTCGGCCTGTACGTGGGCACCTGGGGCTCCAACGTCGATTTCGGCGCGGGCGATCCGGATTGGGAAGTGGACGGCTTCGTCGGCTACAACGTCGATTTCTCGCCGGACTGGAACTTCGACGTGATGGTCAACCGCTACGGCTATCCGGGCGCCGGCAAGTCGAACTACAACGAACTGATCACCAAGACCAAGTTCCTCAAGACCTACACCCTGACCGTGGCCTACACCGACAACGTGTACAACCTGGACCGGGACAGCTTCTACTACGCGCTGGACGGGAACTGGTCGCTGCCGCAGGGCTTCAGCGTCGGCGCGCACGTCGGCCGCACCACCTACGAAAGCGCGTTGACCGCGTACCAGGACTACACCGACTACAACGTCAGCGTGGGCAAGATGGTCGGCCCGCTGGCGCTGAGCGTGGGCTACTACGACACCGACAACAAGGGCGCGGCGAACTTCACCGAGCGCCTGGCCGGTCACCGCGTGGTGGTCTCGGGCACGATCGCGTTCTGATCGCATCGTCTCGTGAAACGACGAAGGGCGCCGCGAGGCGCCCTTCGTCTTTTTCGGCATCGCATCGCCGCGTAGCCGCGGCGCGCGCATCACCAGCTCAGTACGACCTTGCCGGCCTTGCCTTCTTCCATCAGGTCGAAGCCCTTCTGGAATTCGTCGATGGTCAACTGGTGGGTCAGCACCTTGCCCAGCGGGAAGCCGGACAGCACCAACTGGGTCATCTTGTACCAGGTCTCGTACATCTTGCGGCCGTAGATGCCCTGCACGGTCAGGCCCTTGAAGATGATCTTGTCCCAGTCGCAGCCGGCGCCGCGCGGCATGATGCCGAGCATGGCGATCTTGCCGCCGTGGTACATGCAGTCGAGCATGTCGTTGAAGGCGCGCGGATTGCCGCTCATCTCCAGGCCCACGTCGAAGCCTTCCATGTGCAGGTCGGCCATCACGTCCTTGAGCGAAGTGTTGGCGACGTTGACCACGCGGGTCGCGCCCATGTCCGCGGCCAGCTTCAGGCGGAAGTCGTTGACGTCGGTGACCACCACGTTGCGCGCGCCGATGTGCTTGCAGATGCCCGCGGCGATGATGCCGATCGGGCCGGCGCCGGTGATCAGCACGTCCTCGCCGATCACGTCGAACTCCAGCGCGCAGTGCGCGGCGTTGCCGTAGGGATCGAAGAACGCGGCCAGTTCGGACGGGATCTGGTCGGGGATCGGCCACAGGTTGGAGGCCGGCATCACCATGTACTCGGCGAAGGCGCCGTTGACGTTGACGCCGATGCCGACGGTGTTCGGGCACAGGTGCGGACGCCCGCCGCGGCAGTTGCGGCAGTGACCGCAGACGATGTGGCCTTCGGCCGAGACGCGCTGGCCGACCTCGTAGCCGGTGACCGCCGAGCCGAGCTGGGCGATGCGGCCGACGAACTCGTGGCCGATGGTCAGGCCGGGCTTGATGGTGCGCTGGCTCCACTCGTCCCACAGGTAGATGTGCAGGTCGGTGCCGCAGATCGCGGTCTTTTCCAGCTTGATCAGCACCTCGTTGGGGCCGGGCACCGGCACCGGCACCTGTTCCAGCCAGATGCCCTTGGCGGCCTCGCGCTTGACCAGCGCCTTCATTGTTTGCGCCATGTCGGTGCAGATTCGATGGGAAGAGGGCGCGCAGTATAAGCGCCCGGCCGACGCGGCCATGTTGCGGCGCGGTCAGGGTGCCATTGGTCACGGTCCGGCCACTTGATGACAGCCGTTACACTCTAACGTCTGTCATCAAGGAAGCTATTCGATGCGTTCGAATTCGTTGGCTGTCGCCATCGCCGCCGTGGCCGCCCTGTCCGGCGCCTCCGTCGCCCACGCTGGCGAGGGCATGTGGGTCCCGCAGCAGTTGCCGGACATCGCCGGGCCGCTGCAGCAGGCCGGCCTGAAGCTGTCGCCGCAACAACTGTCCGATCTCACCGGCGACCCGATGGGCGCGGTGGTCTCGCTGGGCGGCTGCACCGCCAGCTTCGTCTCGCCGCAGGGCCTGGTGGTGACCAACCACCACTGCGCCTACGGCGCGATCCAGCTCAACTCCACTCCGCAGAAGAACCTGATCCGCGACGGCTTCAGCGCCGCCAGCCAGGGCGCCGAACTGAGTGCGGGCCCGAACGCGCGCATCTACGTGCTCGACCGCATCACCGACGTCACCGCGCAGGCCAAGGCGGCGATGGCCGCGGCCGGCAACGATGCGCTCAAGCGCACGCAGGCGCTGGAGGATTTCGACAAGGCCCAGGTCGCCGCGTGCGAAGCCGATGCCGGCTACCGCTGCGAGCTGTACAGCTTCTCCGGCGGCAACACCTACCGCCTGTTCCGCACCCTGGAAATCCGCGACGTGCGCCTGGCCTACGCGCCGCCGTCGGGCATCGGCAAGTTCGGCGGCGACGTCGACAACTGGATGTGGCCGCGCCACACCGGCGATTTCTCGTTCTACCGCGCCTATGTCGGCAAGGACGGCAAGCCGGCCGCCTACGCCAAGGACAACGTGCCGTACCAGCCCAAGCACTTCCTGAAGTTCGCCGACCAGCCGCTGGGCGCCGGCGATTTCGTCATGGTCGCCGGCTACCCGGGCCGCACCAACCGCTATGCGCTGGCCTCCGAATTCGACGCCACCGCGAGCTGGGGCTACCCCACCGCCGCGCGCCAGTACCGCGACCTGATCGCGCTGGTCGAGCAGGCCGGCAAGCAGAACCCGGACATCCAGGTGAAGTACGCCGCGACCATGGCCAGCTGGAACAACGTCGCCAAGAATTACGAGGGCCAGCTGGAGGGCTTCAAGCGCATCGACGCGGCGGCCAAGAAGCACGCCGAGGAAGACGCGGTGCTGGCCTGGCTCAAGCGCCAGGGCGGCGAGGGCAAGGCTGCGCTGCAGGCGCATGCGCAACTGCTGGCGCTGGGCGAGCAGGCCAAGGCCACCCGCGATCGCGACCTGGTGCTGCGGCAGATGCGCCGCACCGGCGTGCTCGGCAGTGCGGTGTCCCTGTATCGCCTGTCGATCGAACGCGCCAAGCCGGACGCCGAACGCGAGCCGGGCTACCAGGAGCGCGACCTGCCCGAGATCGAGGGCGCGATGAAGCAGATGGAGCGCCGCTACGTCGCCGCCATGGACAGCCAGTTGCAGCGCTACTGGTTCGACCAGTACCTGAAGCTGCCGAAGGCGCAGCGCCTGCCGGCGCTGGACCAGTGGCTGGCCGGTGCCGACGCGCAGGCCGCCGCCACGCGTCTGGCCGGCACCCAGCTGGGCAATACCGAGGCGCGCCTGAAGTGGCTGCATGCCGACCGCGCCGCGTTCGAGGCCAGCGACGACCCGGCGCTGCGCTATGCGGTGGCACTGATGCCGACCCTGCTGCAGATCGAGCAGGACGAGAAGCGGCGTGAGGGCGAGGAACTGCTGGCGCGTCCGCGCTACCTGCAGGCCGTGGCCGACTACAAGAAGAGCCAGGGCGAGTTCGTGTATCCGGACGCCAACTCCTCGCTGCGCATCACCTTCGGCAACGTCAAGGGCTACGTGCCGAAGGACGGCGTGGCCTACACCCCGTTCACCACGCTGGAAGGCGTGGTCGCCAAGGACACCGGCGTGGAGCCGTTCGACTCGCCCAAGGCGCTGCTGGAGGCGGCCAAGGCCAAGCGCTACGGTGGGCTGGAGGACAAGCGGCTGGGCACGGTGCCGGTCAACTTCCTGTCCGACCTGGACATCACCGGCGGCAATTCCGGCTCGCCGGTGATGGACGCGCACGGCAAGCTGGTCGGCCTGGCCTTCGACGGCAACTGGGAGTCGGTGAGCTCGAACTGGGTGTTCGATCCGGCGATGACCCGGATGATCGCGGTCGATTCGCGCTACCTGCACTGGATCATGCAGGAAGTGATGCCGGCGCCGCGGCTGTTGAAGGAGTTGAACCTGGCCAAGTGAGCCGGGTTCCGGCGGGCGGCGGCTACGGCCGCCGTCCGCATGTCCGCCCCGGCACGCCGCGGCGGGCACGCGGGATGCAGCGCAGGGTTTCCGGCGACGGAGCGGGTATCATGCCGCTCCGTTTTCGTTTGCGAGACGGCCCCTTCCCCCCAAGGAATCCAGCGCATGCGCATTCTGCTCGCCCGCCATGGCGAAACCCCGTGGAACGCCGAAGGCCGCTACCAGGGCCAGATCGACATCCCGCTGTCGCCGGTCGGCGACGCTCAGGCGCAGGCGCTGGGCGCCCGCCTGCGCGAGGTGCCGCTGACCCGCGCCGTGGCCTCGCCGCTGGCCCGCGCGCAACGCACCGCGCGCTTCGCCCTGGGGCCTGAGCGCGAGGCGCTGCTGCAGACCGATCCGGACCTGCAGGAAATCGCCCATGGCGAGTGGGAAGGCCTGCTGGCCAGCGAGATCCACGAGAAGGACCCGGCGCGTCTGCGCGCTTGGCGCGAGGAACCGGACACGGTGCTGATGCCGGGTGGCGAGTCGCTGCGGCAGGTGCTGGAGCGTTCCTGGCGCGGCCTGACCCGCGCCGCCGAGGGCCTGGGCGAGCACGACACGCTACTGGTGGTGGCGCACGATGCGGTCAACCGGGTGATCCTGTGCCGGGTGCTGGGCCTGCCGATCGCGCGGCTGTGGAGTTTCCGCCAGGCGCCGACCACGCTGAACCTGCTGGAAGGGCCGGATGTGGAGCATCTGGAGGTGGTGCGCTTGAACGATTGCGCGCACCACACGCCGTTCTTCGGCGAGGCGAAGCATCGGGCGCTTTAGTTTCTTTCGATTCGTTCTGAGTGCACTGCGTAGTGCAACTGCAACTGCAAGTGCAAGTGCTTTCGCGCTTGGCGCGCGAGTCACTTTTCTTTGCTTGTGCAAAGAAAAGTAACCAAAAGAAAGCACACCCGGGCGGCACGCCCTCCGCGCTGCGCGCTCCGGGTGCGCAAGCAGGCCGGACATTTTTCGGCGGCACATCCATGTGCCGTCGAAAAACGGCGCGCGTCCTGCGCGCCGCCCCTGCGGGGTTTTCGTCCGTCCTGCTTGCCGTGCCTCACGGGATCCTGAACAGCCAAAGCCAAAGCAACCGCCAAAGCAACCGCCACAGCAACAGCAACAGCAACAGCCAAAACCAGAACCAAAACCAAAGCAGCAGCAAAATGCGTCGCCGCTATGAGTGCGCGTGCTGTTGTCGCATCAGTCGAGTTCAATCGTCTCCATGAACACCCTCCCCGAATGGCTCGCCTACATCGAGCGCCAGCACCCCCAGGACATCGCCATGGGCCTGGAACGGGTGCGCGCGGTCGCCGCACGCATGCACCTGACCAAGCCAGCCAAGCACGTCATCACCGTCGGCGGGACCAACGGTAAGGGCTCGACCGTCGCCTTCGTCGAGGCCATCGCGCGTGCCGCCGGCTGGCGGGTGGGCAGCTACACCTCGCCGCACCTGCTGCGCTACAACGAGCGCGTGCGCATCGACGGCGAAGAGGCCAGCGATGCCGATCTGGTGACCGCCTTCGCGGCAGTGGAGGCCGCGCGCGGCGACACCGCGCTGACCTACTTCGAGTACGGCACGCTGGCGGCGTTGTGGCTGTTCCAGCAAGCCAAGCTGGAACTGGCGGTGCTGGAAGTCGGCCTCGGCGGCCGGCTGGATGCGGTGAACCTGGTCGATGCCGATGTGGCGGTGATCACCACCGTGGACATCGACCACACCGACTGGCTCGGCACCGACCGCGAGGCGATCGGCGCGGAGAAGGCCGGCATCGCGCGGCCGTGGAAACCGCTGGTGCTCGGCGAGATCGATCCGCCCTCCAGTGTGCTGCGCCGCGCTTACGCGATCGGCGCCAATGCG
>NZ_AQOJ01000932.1:0-3838 GCF_000364685.1 Xanthomonas sp. SHU 166 | reverse complement strand
TTGATATCTCCTCTAAGCGATTTGTCCGGCAACCGGTTGGTGCCTGGAGTCTCCGCAGGGGGCCATCAATTTGGCCAGTGCGGCTGGTGATATAAGTAACGGCGACAGGCTCGCAACCTTTAGCGATTTACTGCAGAAAATTCGCCGTTCCGGCGATGCGTAAAACACCAGGAATACCGCGGAGAGCCTTTCTCGGCCGCACTTCGGCAAACTTTAGGGCTGCCTGCGCGTTGTCTACCTATCCAGCGGCGATGACGATCTTTGTATAACGCGAAAGGCCCGGAAGCGTCGCCGCGCTCCGGGCCTTTCTGTATATCCGGTATATCGCCGATCAGCCGAGCCGGTCGAACAGCGACATCCTTTGCATCTGGGTAAAGATGGTCTGTGCCGCTTTCAGCGCCGACTGTTCCAGTTGGTACTGGGAGATCGCCTGTGCGTAGTCGAGGTCGCGCAGCGAGGACAGGGTGGTCTTCAGGGTCACGTCGTTGGAGGCGCGCAGGTCGGTGGCGTTGTCGATCGCCGCGAGCTGGGCGCCGCCGGCGGCGCGCGCGTCGATCATCTTCGACGAGGCCTGGGTGATGTCGCGCATCGACGACTGCAGACCGTTCTGCAGCGCAGCCTTGGCGGCCGGAGTGATCGGATCGGTGTTGAGCAGGTTGACCAGGTTGCTGATGGTGGAGAACACGTTCTTGGTGGTCGAGGCGCCGATCTGGAAGCTGTCGCCGGCGGCGGGGGCGCCGTCCACGCGCATCTTCAAGCCGGGCAGGCCGATGCTCTCGCCGGCGGCATAGGTGCCGGTGTTGACCACCGCGCCACTGCTGTCGCGCACCTCGTAGGTGGTGGCGGCGGTGAACACGACACTGTAGCTGCCGCCGTTCCAGGCGCTGCCGGAGCCGTCGCGGCTGAAATCCAGCAGCAGGCCGGTGCCGGTGTTGCCGGCGGCCGCATGCGCGTCCACGGTGCCGTCGCCGGTGGGCACGCGCATGAAGATCTCGCTGCCGGGCAGGGTGTCGGAGACCTTGGTGTCAGGTGCCACTTCCACGCTGCGCTGGGTCTGGTTGCCGCTGTAGACCACGTTGCCCGAGACCACGGCGAACGGGGCCGCATCGTCGGCGGTGCCGCCGAACAGGTAGCGGCCGGAGCCGTCGGTGCTGTTGGACAGGCTCAGCAGGCTGTCGTGCAGGGTCTTCAGCTCCGCGGCGATGGCCTTGCGGTCGGGCGTGGTCAGCGCCGAACTATTGGCTTCCACCGTCAGATCCTTGACCCGCGCCATCAGGTCGCCGGCCTGCGCCAGCGAGTTTTCCTGCAGGTTGAGCCGGTTCTGCACGTTGTTGGCGTTGTCGCCGAAGCGCGCCAGCGCGGCCACCGTGCGGTCCAGGCTGACCGCGGTGCCCGCGGCGACCGGATCGTCGGCCGCACTGACGATGCGCTGACCGGTGGAGAGCTGTTGCTGCAGGTGCGAGATCGTCGCCTGCTTGCCGAGCATGGTGTTGAGCGACTGATTGAAGATCATGCCGCTGGAGATGCGATTGCTCATCGGACCGCGCTCAGGATGGACTGGAACAGGGTGTCGGCGGTGGAGATCAGGCGCGAGGCCGCCTGGTAGGCCTGCTGCAGCCGCAACATGTCCGCCGCTTCCTCGTCGAGGTTGACGCCGGACAGCGAGTCGCGCGCGTCCTGGGCGCTGCTCTGGATCACGTCCTGCGCGTCGGCCGCGTACTTGGCCTGGCGCGCCGCCGAGCCGACCGTGGTGGTCAGGCCGGCCACCGCACCGTTGAGGGTGATGGTGCCGCCGTTGAAGGCCTTGGCATCGTCCAGGTTGGACAGCAGCAGGGCGTTGCCGTTGTTGCTCGAGCCGACCCCGGTCGGGCCCACCGCGAAGCTGTCGCCGGCGGACGGGACGCCGTCCATGGTCAGGCTCCAGCCGTTGGCGCTGATGGTCTGGCCGGCGGTGTAGGTCTGCGGCGCGCCGCCGTTGATCGAGTAATGGGTGGAATCGATGAAGGCGATGTTCGCCGGCGTCAGCAGGTTGGCATTGCTGGCGTTGGTCGCGGCGACGTTGCTGACCTTGCCGGTGCCCTGGTTGCTGAGCGTGGCGCTGGCCTGGATCGGCGTCGCCGCGGCGATGCGCGAGGGGTCGCTGATGGCCACGGACAGCTTGCTGATGGCATTGGCGGTGGGCTGCAGCAGGAACTTGTCGCCGCTGGCGGCGGTGCCGGAGACCTGCAGGGTCACGCCGTTGACCACGAACGGATCGGCGTTGGTGCCGGAGCCGCTCATCGGGACGCTGGCGCCGGTGTCGGCGCGGCTGGCGCTCCAGGCGGTGCCGTTGTAGGTCAGCAGCAGGTTCTGCCCGTCGAGCTTGCTCAGGTCGCTGACGTTGGCGGTGAACGCCGCGGTGCCGGTGTTGGCGCTGTTGCCGTCCACGGTCGGCGCCGGCAGGTTGAAGAAATCGCCGCCCATCTGGCCGTACAGGTCCATGCCGGCGTGGTGCTGCTGGTTGTAGCTGCTGGCCACGCCGGTGGCGATGCGGCCGAGTTCGGCCTTGGTCGGATCCAGGACGTTGCTGCGGAACTCCAGGAAGCCGCCGATCTGCCCGCCCAGTGCCTTGCTGGTGAGCGGCGTCGAGCCGCCCGGGGTCTTCAGCGCGATCTGCAGCTTTTCCGGTTGATAGGGATCGGGACTGGTGACCAGGGTCGACGCATTGGTGCCGACCACCATCGCCTGGCCGCCGGAGGTGTAGACGTTCATCATCCCGCCGTCCTGCTGGATGACGCTGCCGCCGGTGTAGCCGATGAGCTGGCCGATCATCTGGTCGCGGCGATCGAGCAGGTCCGGTGCGGCGGCATTGGCGTTGGAGCCGATCTGGCCGTTGAGCTTGGCGATCTCGGTGGCCAGGCGGTTGGCTTCGGCGGTGCCGGCCAGCAGGCCGTTGTTGACTTCGCTGCCGAGCGAGTCGAGCTGGCCGTTGAGCTGCTTGAAGCGGGTGACCAGCGAATTGCCGGCGTCCAGCAGGTTCTGCCGGTTGGCGCTGGCCGAGGCGTTGGAGGACAGGCCGGTGGTGGCGTCGAAGAAGTTCGACCACTGCCCGGCGATGCTGGTCGCCTTGTCCGAGAACAGCCCGTCGACGCGGCTGGACAGGCTGGAGAGCTGCTTCAGCCGGGCGACTTCGCCGGTGCTGTCGAACAGGCGCGAGATCGCCAGCTGGTCGGCGACGCGGGAGACGTCGATGATCTGGGTGCCGTTGCCGATGAACTCGCTGCCGTACTGGCTCGGGACCGTGGTCGCGAACGTCGTCCGCTGCCGGCTGTAGCCGTCGGTATTGATGTTGGCGACGTTGTGGCTGACCGTGGACAGGGCCCGCTGGAAGGCGAGCAGGGCGCCGGTACCGGTGGAGAGGATGGACATGGGCGGCTACCTCAACGGCGCACGAGGCCGGACGAATCGACGGTGCTGGCCAGCACGCGCTCGATGCCGCCGGCGGCGGCGCTGCCGATCGCGGCGACCGCGCGGCCGATGGTCGGGCCGCCGGCGATGGCGGCGATCTTGGCTGCGTAGGCAGGGTCGGTGGCGTAGCCGGCGCGCTGCAGGCCCTGGGCGAAGCCGCGGATGTCGGTGCCGGCCTTCAGCGCCTGCTGGTAGCGCGGATTGGTCTTCAGCAGGCGCACGTAGTCGGCGAAGCTTTCCGCCGGCGAGGAATAGGCACGGAAATCGGCGGTCTGCGACTGCTTGACCCCGTCCACGTACTCGTGGGTGCCAGTGGTCACGCGGTCGCCGTTCCAGCCGGTGGCCTTGATCCCGAACAGGTTGTTGGAACTGGCGCCGTCGCCGCGGGAAA